>JBIPMR010000507.1:0-3781 GCA_044369025.1 Luteolibacter sp. | reverse complement strand
CGAGGAATTCCGCCGCAACGCGTTCGAGATCCAACAAACGATCGCCCCCGCCGAACCCGCCGCCACCAGCGTCAGCGCGGATCTCACCGCCACTTACTATCAGGGCCAGCCGGTCGCCGCCGGAAAAATCACCCACTTCAGCCGCGTCAGCGCGCAAAACCCCTACCCCGGGCGATTCCGCGACTACCTCTTCGGCAACCATCGGCGCGACGACTCGGCTTACTGGTATCACTACTTCGGTTACCGCTGGGACGACGACTCCGACTCGCAAGGCCAGACCTCGCAAGTCCAGGGCGAGGCCGTTCTATCCGCCGACGGCAAGGCCACCCTGACGGTCGCGATCCCGCAAGCCGAGTTTCCCACCGCGCGCGAGGTCACGCTCTCCGCGGAAGTCACCGATGCGAACCACCAGACGCTGACCTCCACCGCATCCACCACCGTCCACCCCGCCTCCGTTTACATCGGCGTCTCGCGCAATGACCGGCTCATCCGCGCCGGCGAGGTCGTGCCGTTGAAACTCGTCGCCACCGATACCGAAGGCGAGCCATTCAAAGGAGCCGTCAGGGTCACCGCCACCCTCACCCGCGAGATCAACTCCACCGTCAAAACCCGCAACGACGCCGGCGACACCACCACCCGCAACGACGTCACCGAGGAAACCGTCAGCACCTCGGAAATCACCATCGAGCCCACCGCTTCCGCCGGCCAGGGCACCGATTTCACCGTCACCCCCAAGTCCACCGGCCGCCACCACCTCACGCTCCGCGGCACCGATCCCGAGGGCCGCGCCTTCGCCACCGTCACCTACTTCCACGCCTACGGCACCCACGAATACCCATGGCTCTACGAAGACGGACTGCGCGTGAAACTCGTCGCCGAAAAGAAATCCTACAAGCCCGGCGAAACCGCGCGCGTCCTCGTTCTATCACCCATCGAGGGCACCGCGCTCGTCACCATCGAACGCGAAAAAGTCCTGCGCTCCTTCCAAGTCCAACTCAAGGCCGAAAACCCCGTCATCGAAATCCCGCTCAACGCCGATGACGCGCCGAACGCCTTCGTTTCCGTCCTCATCGTCAAGGGCGCGAAGGAATCCGCCCGCGATCACAAAGAGCCGCAACTCCGCCTCGGCTACTGCGAACTCATCGTCGAAAACCTGCGCGACACCCTCACCGTCGATCTATCCGCCTCCGCCGAAAGCACCTACCGTCCCGGCGACGAGGTCACGCTAACGGGATCGATCAAGCTCGCCGACGGCAGCCCCGCCGTGAATGCCGAAGTCACGCTTTACGCCGAAGACGAAGGCACGCTCGCCGTCACGGGCTACGAAACACCGCGGCCGATGGACTATTTCTACAAACCGCGCATGCTCGACGTCGAAAGCGGCAGCTCCTTCGAAACCTTCATCGCCGAAGATCCCGAATCCCAAAGCTTCTTCAACAAGGGCTTCTTCATCGGCGGCGGCGGTGGTGGCGACGGGGACAAAGTCGCCGACCTGCTCCGCAAGAATTTCGACCCCTGCGCCACCTGGGCCCCCGCTCTCATCACCGATGCCGCCGGTAAATTCAGCCACAGCTTCACCGTGCCTGATACGCTGACGCGCTACCGGGTCATCGCCATCGCCCATCACGAAGCCACCCGCTTCGGCCACCTCGAGTCCGCCATCACCGTCAAAAAAGACCTGATGCTCGAACCGAAAACCCCGCGCTTCGCCAATCAGAGCGACACCTTCGACTCCCAGGTCCTGGTCCAGAACGCCTCGGAATTCACCGGCACCTGGGAAATTTCCTTCAGCACCCAAACCGGCCCGGAAACCCCCGCCGCCACCGCACAAGGCCCCACCCGCCAGACCGTTACGCTCGATCCCGGGAAATCCGCCACCGTCGTCTTCCCGACTCTCGCGGCAACCACCGGTGAAGCCGTGCTCACCTGGAATGCCACCCCCGTTTCCATCGCCAACGGCAACCTAACACCCCAACTCACCCGCCGCCTCTCGGATTCCGTCGAGACCCGCTTCGAGGTGCACTATCCAATGCCGTTGCTGCGCCAGTCGAGGCTGGTGAAACTGGAAACCCCCGGCGCGAAACAAAACCTACGCGACTCGATCGACGCGCTGCTGCTGGACGGCAGCGGCACCGTGGAGCTGGAATTCGCCCGCTCGCCGCTCGTCGAAGCCGGTGGCTCGATTGATTTCCTGCTGACTTATCCCCATGGCTGCGTCGAGCAAACCACCTCCGCGCTCATTCCGTGGCTCGCCATCGGCCCGCTGAAGCCGGTGGTCCCCGCCTTTGCGAAAATCCCGGACGCCAAAGTCCAGGACGCGATCCAGGCCGGGGCCGACCGCTTGCTCTCGATGCAGCTGCCCGACGGCTCGTTCAGCTACTGGCCCGGCAACAGCGAAACCGTTTCGTGGACCACCTCCTACGCCGGCATGGCCCTGATCATGGCTGCGGAAAACGGCGCGAACGTGCCAGCCTCCGCCATCGACTCGCTCAAAAACCACCTCATCCAAAGCCTGCGCGGCATCGCCGGGGAAAAATCCGCCGCCGCCCTCGAAATGCACGCCCGCACGCTCTTCGTGCTCTCGCTCTCCGGCGCCGCGCAGCCCGCCTACATCAACCTGCTGCGCGACCGCCCCGCCGATCTATCACCCAACGCCCGCGCGATGCTCGCCACCGCGATGTGCACCGGCGAACTCGAAAACGAGACCAACCAAGCCGCCGCCCGCGACCTCCTCTATTCCAAAGTCGCCTTCAAACTCAAGAACGACGAATGGATGCCATGGACGCCCGATCAGGCCTATCAGCTCATCGCCTGGACCGCCGCCGATCCCACCGGCACCGCCCCCACCCGCGCCCTCGACCGGATGCTCAACGACCGCAGCCCCTACGGCCACTGGCGCACCACCTGGGTCAACGGCTGGAGCCTGCTCGCCATGGCCGTTTATGCCGAGGGCCAGAAACTCACGGACGAGTCGCTCGCCCTCAATCTGGAAACCAACGGCGGCAGCGAAACCATCAACCTCAGCTCCGAGCACCCCACCGCCACCCGCTCGTTCAGGCTCGCGCCCGATCTCAAGCTCGACCTGACCTCCAATCTCGCCGCCTACGTCCGCCTCAAGGTCGCCGCCAAACCCAAGCTCGCGCCGATGCAACCGGTCGCCACCAACGGCCTCTCCGTGGACCGCATCTACGAACGCATGAATCCGGACGGCACCGCCGCCTTCCTCACCGAACCCAAAGTCGGCGACCTGATCCGCGTCTCGCTCCGGGTCACCCTGCCCAAAGACGACACCCGCTATCTGGTCATCGAAGACCCGCTGCCGTCGATTTTTGAAACCGTCAACAGCGACTTCAAATCACAAGCCTCCGCCGCCGGCGTGCGCAGCAGCGAGAATGATTGGAACATCAGCCACTCCGAACTCCGCAACGACCGCGCGGTCTTCTATCTCGACCAAGTCTGGCGCAAAGGCACCTACACCGTCACCTATCTCGCCCGCTGCACCGTCTCCGGCACCGCCACCGCCCCGCCCGCGAAAGTCGAGTCGATGTATGATCCGGAAAACTTCGCACTCTCCGCCTCGCGCGCCTTCACCACCAAGTGACCGGCACCAAAAAACAGGATGAGTCCGGGGAACACACCCTGTTTTTCAAAGATTGATACTGACTTCTCTTCGGTCGTCTCCGTTTTTTCCGTGGTGGTGTTGCCGCCGAACGGTGGACAGCGGCAGCCTGCTCTGCCGCAGTGATGCCCGCAGCCTGCGTCGGCATGGCACGGAGGATCG
>JBIPMR010000506.1:0-3788 GCA_044369025.1 Luteolibacter sp. | reverse complement strand
AGATTGGGCGCATCCTCGAAAAACGCGGCGAGGGGAATGGTCAGCGCGGGAAAGCTGAAGGGCGTGATGTCGCCATGGCCGAGTTTCTCGGCGAGGTGATATTGGCCCGCCCCGTCGGCAAGCAGGTATTGTTCGATGCTGCGTTTATCCGCATCGACAATCCAATATTCGCCGACGCCGTGGGCGGCGTAGTCCTCCATCTTGACGCCGCGGTCGCGGGTTTCCGTGGCTGGCGACATGCCTTTCCCTTAAACTCCGGAAGCGTATTTGGCGAGCAGTTCCTCGGCTTTGGCGGGGGCGATGGCTTCGTGAAAATCGTCGTTGACCATGCACACCGGGGCGCTGCCGCAGGAGGCGAGACACTCGGCGAATTCGACGGAAAATTTCCCGCAGGGGGAAACACTGACCGGGTGGTGATGCGAGTCGCTGGCGGAGCGGTCGATGCCGGTGAGCTCGCAAAGGCGGTCCATCAGCTCGTAGGAGCCGCCCATCGCGCAGGAAAGCGTGCGGCAGATGCGGATGTGGAATTTCCCCGGCGCGGACTGGCGGAAGCCGGGGTAGAAGGTGACGACTTCGAGCACCTTGATCGGCTCCAGGTCCAGCTTGGCGGCGACCCACTCGATGGCGGGGGCCGAGATGTAGCCGAAATGGTGCTGCACGATGTGGAGCAGCGGCAAAGTGGCGGAGCGCTTGCTTTCCGGGTAGTGCGCGATCCGTTGATCGGCCTCGGCGACCAGCTCGGGAGTGACCTTGAACGGTGGATAGAACTGGCTGCCGGGGGTCTCGTGGGAGGCGACGGATTCTTCGAGAATGGATGAGGACATGGAGTGGATCTGGAGAGCGGCTTACTTTTGCAAGAGGCTGCCGAGGTGGCTCATCACCGAGGACGGGCCCATATACTGGCCATCGACATAACTGGTTTTCAGCAGCTTGCCTTCGGTATCGGTGAGCACGAGGTTCGGGATGCCGGTGCCCGGGTGTTTGAATTCTTTCTTGAAGCGATCGGTCTTCGAAAGCTTGAGGTGAGGCCACGTCATTTTCTTTTCGACGGCATATTCCTCCATCGCCCCTTCGTCGGAATCGCTGGTCACGAGGATGATCTCGAACTCGTTGTTGTCGGGTTTGTTCGCTTTGTAGAAATCCACGAGCGAGGGGGTGAATTTCTGGCAGGGACCGCACCAGGAGGCGGTGTAGTAGAACAGATAATATTTCGTGGGTTTCACGAAATCCTTCAGCGAGGAAAGTCCCTTGCCCTTGAGCGCAACCAGATTGCCATCGAGCGCGTCATCAAAAACCGATGGCGTGGCGGCGGCGGGTGCGGCGGGCGTCCATTCGTCCAACAGCTTGGCATCCGCCGCTGCTAGAGCGGAAGCGGCGAGGGTGACGGATTTGCCGTTGCGCATTTTGAACTCGCCGGATTTGGCAGCGGCTTCGCCGCTGACGGACACGAGTTCGAGCTCGGCGGTTTTGCCGTCGTTGCGCGTCCAGGTGCGGAATTCCGCGCTGGCGGAAACGGCGAGCAGGGCGCTGAAGAGGAATTGCAGGGAGGTTTTCATGACAAATTCGTAGATACCATCAGCGGTCGCATTCGCCCATCACGAAATCCAGCGAGCCGAGGATGGCCGGGATGTCCGAAACCATGTGCCCGGGAAGCAGCTTGGAGGTGATGGAAAGGTTGCAGAACGAGGGGCTGCGGATTTTCAACCGATACGGCACGCCGCCGCCTTTGGAATGGATGTAGAAACCGAGTTCACCTTTCGGATTTTCCGCGGCGAAGTAGACTTCGCCGGCCGGTGCGTCGATGCCCTGGGTGGAGACGATGAAGTGGTGGATGAGCTCCTCCATCGACATCATCACGCGCTCTTTGTCAGGCAGCATGCTTTTCGAATCGGCGAGATTCACCGGGCCTGCCGGCATGGTGTCGAGCACCTGGCGGCACAGCTTGATGGACTGGCGCATTTCCTCCATCCGGATCTGATAGCGGGCGTAACAATCGCCTTCTTCGGCGATGGGCACGTCGAACTGGTATTTTTCGTAACCGAGATACGGGCTGTCCTTGCGCAGGTCGCGCGGCACTCCGGAGGCGCGGAGGTTCGGGCCGGTCATGCCCCAGGCGATGGCGGAATCGCGGCTGATCACGCCGACATCGACCATCCGGTCGAGGAAGATCTTGTTCTTGTCGAGCAGCTTGGAAATTTCCCCGATGGCCACCAGGCACTCGTCGAGGAACTGGCGGACGGTGGCCTCGAAGCCGGGCGGCATATCGCGGAGTTGGCCGCCGACGCGGGTGTAGGAGGTGGTGAAACGCGCGCCGGTGAGCTGCTCGCACATGTTATAGATTTTTTCGCGCTCGGTGAAGGTGTAGAGGAAAACCGTCATCGCGCCGACGTCCATGGCGCAGACGCCGACGCCTAACATGTGTGAGGAAATCCGGGCGAGTTCGCAACAGAGGACCCGCAGGGCCTGGCCACGGGGCGGCAGGGTCCAGCCCATCAGTTTTTCCACGGCGCAGGCGTAGGCGACGTTGTTGGCCAGCGGCGCGAGGTAGTCCAAGCGGTCCGTGTAGGGCACGAACTGGTTGTAATGCATGTTTTCCGCGATTTTCTCATCGCCGCGGTGGAGGAAGCCGACGTCGGGAATCGCCGAGTCGATGATTTCGCCATTCAGCTCGAGGATCAGCCGCAAGACGCCGTGGGTGGCGGGATGGGACGGACCCATGTTGAGGACCATGCGCTCGCCGACGAGATCGTCGGTTTCCGCGTGGTAGCTGTCCGCAGCACGGGCGGCGCGGGCGAGGGTGTCGGGGGCTTCGAATTCTTGGGTCGTGTTGCTCATGCCGGATTTGCCGCGGGAATAAGTGTCTCGAAAGGGTCAATTCGCAAGGGCTTTGTGAAAATTTTCACAAGCTTCCGCGACCGTAGCGTTCGCGGAATTGCTGCAGCAGTTCGTCCACCCGATCGGTGTCCGCCGCCGGCGGAGGGGCTGGCGTAGCGACAGGCTGGCCACTCGGCACGAAAACCGGCTCCGGGCTCGGCGGGAAAATCTGCGCGGGCGCTTCGAACACGGGAGCCACCGCGTGAAATGGCGAATCGCTCGGCGCAGGCGCCGCGTCCCAACTTGCCGATGCGGCGGCTTCCAGCGCGGCGGCGACCGCCGACGGGGCGCTCTGGAACGGCGAATCCACCCGCGGCGGACTGGTGTCCACCGGCTCCGCAGTGAAAACCTGTGGAGCGGCCTGAAATGGCGAATCCACGGCTGGCGGAGCGACTTCCGCTTCAGGCTCCTGTGGCGGAGTGAAAACCGGAGCCGCCGGCTGCCATTGTGACGGCACGAAAGTTTCAACCGGCTCAGATTCCGGCATCGGCGGGGCCACGACTTCCGCCGCGGGAGCCGGAGCAAACTCCGGCGCGGGCCATGATACGGGCGGTTCCGCCGCAGGCATGTCCTGCTCCAGCTGCCCCGCCATCACCTGATCCGAAGCCGGCACATCCGGAGCAACTGCGACTATTTCCGGCGCGGCCACGGGCGCAACCGCAGCGGGCTCCGCCACCGGATGCAGCGCCGGGACGGTTGCGGCGTCCATCGCCGTCGCTCGCAGCCACGCGATTCCCGCCGCGCGGATCAGGCCGCGGGCATGGGTGCCTGCTTCATTCAAGTCGATGCGCTCCAGCACCCGATCGCCCAAGCCCGGCACCCGCGAATCGAGCAGGGCGATCATTTCCGCTTTGGTCAGCGGGGTGAGTTCGATCACCACTTCAGAAAGCCGGTCCGTCAGGCCGCCACTCAGA
>JBIPMR010000039.1:0-11596 GCA_044369025.1 Luteolibacter sp. | reverse complement strand
GTTCGTTGATCATGGTATGTCTAGGTTTCCCGCCTTGAAATCAGGACGGGCGATTTTGAAGATTTGCCGCATGGAGCCCCTCCGGATCTTCGTTGGTGAGTAAGGCGGCTTGAAGAGGGGCGGGAAAACTGGGAAAACAGCCGATGCTTGGCAAGGGAAATCTCGCCCGGGCCCTAGAGCTCGTCGTCTCGCAGAGGAACGGGCTTCATCAAATTTCGCTGCAGACCTAATTTAAGAAAAGCCATCCTTCGATCGCCTCATGGAGATTGGCCTCTAATTCCTTGAGCGATTCACCCTGGGTGAAACAGCCGGGCAACGCTGGCACCTCCGCCCCCTATCCGCCCTCGTCGGCTTCATGGATGACCGCCTTCAAGGTCCGTTTTCAACGTAGCTATCGAAAACGGGAGCGCAATTCTTCTTCTCAAGGAAACTTTAGCCCGTCACTCCGATCTCCCATCCAGCACTTCCCGCAGCTCCTTTCGCGTTTGTTCGATGATTTCGTATTGGCCCATCCGTCCCCCGAGCCGTCTGACCACCGCCCCGGAGCGAAACCGATAGCCGGCCACCGCCGCGAGCCCCGGCAGCAGCAAAACCGCCGCGCCCAGGCTGCCCCATTGGGAAATGATTTCGTGATCCATCAGCCTGCCCGGCCTCAGATCCGCAGCTGTCAACGGTGGTGGTTGGTCCACCATCCCCACGAGCAGCGAATGACCCGCTTGAAACGAAAGCGAAACGCGGAGGACGCAGAGTTCGCGGAAAGGGGCGCGGAGGAAATCAGCAGTTTTGTCGGCTCTGCGTCTTGCTCTGCGAACTTTGCGCCCCCGGCGTTTCGCTTTCCATCATCCAAATTACATCCTGCTTCGCAGCTGAGCTTGGTAAGTCCAATTCCGAAGGGCCGTTGGTATCAGGCGGCTTGAAGAAGGACGGCGGATCCGGGAAACATCGCGGGGGTCGGCAAGGGAAACCCTGAGGCGCGTTGACCGTCCGCGCCAAGGGAGGTAGTTTCCGGCCATGTCCACGGCGGAACTGAAAGAACTGGTTGCATGTTTACTCCTCTCTCAACAAGAGAACGCCGAGGCGATGAAGCAAACCGATCGGCAAATGAAGGATACGGACCGCCGCCTGAAGGAGTTGGGGATCCAGATCGGAGGCTTGGGCAACAAGTTCGGCTCGTTCGCGGAAGGACTTGCCTACCGTTCCATCGTCAGGATTCTGCAGGAAAAATTCGGGATGAACGACTTCATCGCCCCCGGCGTGAGGGTCCGCCGCGACGGACGCGAGGAGGAATACGACGTGCTCGCCTACAGCAATGACAAAATCGACCGGGCTATGATCGTGGCAATCAAAAGCAGTCTCAGGAAAGAGGACCTCGCCCAGATGAAACGCAAGATGGACGGCATTTTCACGATGCTCCCCGAGCACGGCGACAAGACATTCCAAGGCATGATCGCCTGCGTTTCCGCCTCGGAAGATCTCAAGAAGCAGGTCCTGGAAAACGGCTGGTATCTCGCCCACATCGGCGACGATCTCTTCGAACTCGAAACGCCGGAAAATTTCGTGGCGAGGACGTATTCGGCGGCGTAGGTGCGGCCCTCACGGCTCGTATCCGGGAATCGCGCGGAGCTCTTTGCGCATTTGCGCAGCGACCCGCGAGTTTCATCTCCGCATTGTCGGAAAACGGCCGGGCCGCGGTTTCTATCAGGGCTTGTTAGGGGCCTGTCTTCCTGGAAAATTGGCAAGGTATCAACAGCAATGCATTCAGGGATTTGCTTTCGGGTGCAACTCACTCAAGGAGAGGCGATCTCCGATCCGCCTAGCTCATGCACGGGGCAATCACCTGCATCCTATACGGGCGTAAGGGTAAACGTGATTCCCATGCTAACGGAAAAAGCGCCCGGTTGCGCTATTGTTGCGGATTCACCCGGCTTTCTAGCAGATACCCGGCCAGCGTGGCGATTCCTCGGCGGCTTCGAGGTGCTGGGTTCTTCGGCACCTAACCGGATCAAAGCAGATTTGCGTTCGTCTAACCGGACCGATCCAAATTTGGATTGATCGATTCCAACTTCGATCAGCACTCAAATTTGAGGGCTGAGATTCCAGTCGTCATTTTCAAGGTCCGCAGACAGTCCCTCCACCCGGCGGGCGAGTTGCTAAGGCTTGGGACCCATGGGTCCCAGATTGATCGTTTCCGGGGCCGATGGTCCACCCGATCCGCTCCAAGCCCGTGGTGGGCATCCTGAGCGCGAAAAACCGTCGCCCCTATTCCCAAGGACGACGGCCTTTTGATTCCCGCCATGAGCAGCGGGAAAATTTAGACGCCAGCCAGATCAAGGACGTTCCGCGCTTTGATGACAGCCGGGTCACGGTCGATCTTGGCGATGGCCGCAGCGGTCGCGGCATCGATGGCTTCGCGTGCATCGTGCTCCGCTTGAAACTTTTCGCTGTTTGCGGTTTGGAGTTTGCCGACGAGGACGGCGTGAGCGGCGAGCAGTGGAATCAAGATCTTCCGGGCCTCGGCGAGTTCGACGGAGTTCTCCAAAGCGCTATGAAAAACCTCCAACCGAGCAAGCTCCGTGCATTGATTAGACCGGGCCTCGGCGATGACGAGCGGGTCGAATCCACCGTTCAATGGATCGCGGCTTTGAAGGATGGCGCGGCCGACCATGAAGTTCCGCAGGTGTTCGCGTTGTTGTGCGACATCGCGGCTTACGCAGAAAATAGACTTCAGCTCCTCGGGCAGGTTTCCGATTTCGAGTGAGAGTTGATTAAGTTCGCGTTGAATGGTTTCGATGTTTTGGGTAGTGGTCATATATTTAGGTTAAACGAGGGTTCCGTTGGATTTCAAAAACCGGGATTTGTCCTGGGGATTGAGCTTGCGGAAGTCCTCGCGGGTGATCGTGAGCTTAGGAGTGGCAAACTGTGCCGCCGTAGTGGTGGCGGTTTGGGTAGCTGGTTTCACGGGCGCGGGCTTTGCGGTGGCGACGGGTGCCGCTGCCGTTGGCTTCGCGGCAACGGGTGCAGGCCTGGCCTTCGCGGCTAACTGGTCAGCGGTGAGGAAATCCGCTTGGTTCGTGATGCGGGATTTTCCATCGGCGATTTCTTTTAGTAGGGAAAACGTCTCGTCCAGTAGAGCGGAAATTTCCCGCTGGCTTGTTGGCTTAGTGCCGTCGGTTAGGAACTTCTTGAGGGTAGGTGACGGAGTCATGATTTGCGGGATTTGAGTTTAGCGGTTAGTTCTTCGAGTTGTTCGAGGGTGAAAGTATTGTCGCGCTTGCTGCGGCGCTTTGCTCGCCATAGGATGAACGGGAGGACAAGGTGTTTTGCGGCGATGATGATGCTCATGCGGTTAAGGCCTGGCGGATGGTTTCGCGGGTGGCGGCATCGGATAGCCGACGCCGGAGTGAGTTTGCCCTGCCGTCATCAAGCAGGGCGGAAAACACGACGTCGGGTTCGCGGAAGTCTTGAATCGTTAGTCCGTGATTCCTGCGAATTTGAAAAACACGCTGCCGAGAAACTCGGTAGGTGGCAGCAATTAGATCGGTGCGCGGGTTGGTGACGTTCACGGGCTTTCAGTCGGGGATGTGACGCGGATGTCAAGCGAACCGGGAATCACTTCCCCATCGGCGGCGATAGCATCGTCCAGTCCTCGCCGGAGGGCATCGCGAAAGGCCTGGCATCCATCGAAGGCCGGAGCGGTTTTGATGGCGCGAATCTCGGCGCAGAGCGTGCGGAGTTCTTGGCGGAGGAATTGTAGTTTACTCATGGTTCGGGGCGGTTGCGGTTTTCTCGGGATGTTCCTGCCAGAAGTGGGAGTTTGCATCGGAAAGGTATTTTTGTTGTGCGCGGATCATCTGCTTTGCGAGGGGGCGACTACGCTCCAAATTTAGGCCTAGCAGTGCGGTTGGGATCTCACGTTCCAACGCTCGCCAGAAGGCTTGCAGCGCGGCTCCTGTCTGATTGGCGAGTTCAACTACCTCAGCGCGGGAAATTAAAAGGCCCCGCTCTTTCGCCAGCGCGATTTCAGACCGTTCAGCATCGGCCTGCATTTTTCGAGCGCGGGCGGTGGCATAGTCCGCAGGCATGTCGTTCCGGTCACGACGCCATCGTCTGGCCGCTGCAACGTCCTCAGGCATCCCTTGGGAGAGCAATGTGGATACTTGGCGCTTGCTGATGTTCAGACCAGCTGCAAGGGCGTTCAGGGTGCCATTTTCACGGCGGGGCGGTTTTGATTTTGGGGGCATTGGCTTTGGGGTTGTGGAATAGAAGTTGCGGATGGCTGGGAAGCGATAGCGGTATCGCGAGCGACGCCCCCGATCCTATTTTGAGCCTAGGTAAGAGATTCCTTCATGGGGGGTGGTCCCGTCATCGCTGGCATGCCCGGTGCTGCCCCTCAGCGTGCCCGTGGCGGGCTTTGAATCCTGTTCCGGTGTATGGTAACCAGCCGCCGTCTTCCACGCCTCCTGCGCCCGCTGCCAACTGAACTCATCCAACCGATGCCCGCGTTGGATGAGCCAAGCCCCGCAAGCCTTACCGACGATGCGAGCTGTGCTTCGTTCATGCTCGAAACGTTCCCGTGTAGGACTAACCGCAGTCTCGGTGCTTCGTCGCGCATAGCTGCCTTTGCTGAATGATCGCTCCGCCGGTGGCTCCGCTGATTGTCGCCGGGGCCGGGCCTTGTTGCGCTTCTCGCGCTCGATCTCGAGCATGTCCTGCGCCCATTGCCGCGCGTAGATCGCTTCCATTGCCTGCCTGTCTGCTTCCTCACGCTCGAGGCGCTCGAGGCGCTGGGCCTCACTCTCGGGTGGCGGAGGCAACCAAGGGCCTTGCTCGAGGGGCGGTTGCGGACGCCGGACAAACCTCCGGGAGCCTGGGTCAATTGAGAAGAATCCTCCGCGATGGTGAATCGAAGCTGCATCCATTCCCGGATGATCCCGACGCCTGCCGGAAGTCAAACGGGGTGCTCATGGTTTCGGTGAGACAGGCTTGATCTTCACCGCACGGGCTTTCCCGCAGAGAACCGCGGTCGCCGCGGTTGCGGTCGGCCATGCCACCGGGGCGAGGTAGATCGCCCATCGGCCGGCGGTCTCTGGTTCCTCGCTCCTCATGACGCGGTGGACGATGGCGAAGGCCTTTTCCCCGGAAGCCGTGAGTGCGTCCGACGCTGCCTTCGAGAGTAGGATTCTGATGGGTTCCGAATCGGCGGTTATTGACTGCCCTTCCCTTGGGTCGGTTGGGGCAGCAGAGAGGGCATTCTCCATATAGGAGACTGCCCCTCTGCCCCTTGGTGCAGACTGCCCCGAAAATGCCCCATTCTGCCCCTTCGATGGATTTCATGGGTTTGCGAGGCGGTATTTTCCGAGTGCATCCTTTTGAATCACCCCCTCGATTGCCCACTTTTTCACCCGGTCTTTCGCTGCGCGCTCCTTCAAGTCGAATGCGCTGCAGACGGCCTCTAAGAGGTCCACATGGCGGAATGATTCCGTTTCCCCAAAGGCGGTAACAGCGTCGGCTTCTAGTCTGCCCCGCATTGCTGCCGATTTGATTTCCCCGGAGGTTCCGCAACTTGTGTGCATTGACGCCTGGTCGTTCCATGAGAAGCACGGGCCTTCGTTTTTGGGCAAGTGGCAATGTCTCGCGCGCTCCGCCCATATCGTGGTGATGCCGGCCGTGTCCTTGGCCAAGCGGAGATTGCACTCGGCCTTGCGTTCGAGCTGGCTCCCAAGGTGCCCCCGCGTCTTCCCGGATTCGCTGCCGGGGTTCTCATGAAGCACCGTGATGATTGCGCAATCGTGGGTAATGGCCAGCGCGTGCAACTCATGCACAAGGTCGAAGGATTCTTCCGAGTCGTTAGGATCTCCGCAGAGGTCGGCAACTCCATCGATCATCACGGCGAAGATTCCCCCATGGGCTTCCTTGGACTCGTGCATCGCGTGCCGTAGAGCAAGCCGTCTGTCGCGGATGTCCAGATCGGCAACGGAGTAGCTCACAAGCCAAGGCGGCGGGGTTTCCATCATCGCCCGGCGCAAAGCACGGCGGACCAGTGCGTCATGGTCGTATCGGCTTTGCTCCGTGTCGAAATGAACCAGCGCGTGCCCTTGTGGGTTTTCCGCGCTGAATCCTAACGTGTCCGGCCCTTGTCGGTTTCCATTCGCAACCGCGGCGATCATCGATTCCACCACGGCTGATTTCCCTGCCTTGGGAAGTGCCTGGATGTTCAATAGATTGCCGGGGGTGCAAAGGGCTTTGCCTGCGATTTGAAGAATCGGGATCGGCTTTGGCGGGTGATTCCCAAACTCGAAAACACGAGTTGCGAGCTGAGTTGCCAGATTGGATTTTCCGACTCCGGTTTCGATCCCCTCAATCTGTTTGAGGATTCCACCGATAGGCCTGCCCTGTTCGTTTTCCGCGTTCAGCTTCCAGAGTAGATGCTGGCGACGACGTGCGATGTCGTATTGCGTCACGATGGCGGCAGATCCTTCCAGCTTCCCCGGAGCGTGTGCTGGTTCCGCTGACACGTCCGCAATTTGCGCTCGCAAGATGTCTTGAGGGTCTCCCGGCTGTGTCGTTTGGCATAGGTGCAGGACGATTTCACTCCACCCGCTTGCCCCTGCTTCCCGCGCTTCGCGTGCGATCCGTGCGACGGCTTGAAGATCCGGGTGAAATGCCTCGGCGGGGATGTCGAGCGGACCAACGAAACCGTGTTCCATTGCAGCCGATAGACACACCCGGCCATTGGCGAGGGCCTGGGGTTCAAGCGGGACATGTGCCCCTGGGTTAGCGTTAGGATTCAATGAGAACCTTCCTTCCCATTTTCAGAGATTGGCAGGTTGTCGATCAATTCGAGCATCTTCGCAAGATCCCTGTCGGATCTCCGGTTGTTGGTGCCGGTGACGTATGGGTCGATCTCGACCAGGTCGTCGAAGTCCTCATCGATCTCCCGGTCATCGACGGAGATGCATTTTTGGAAGTGGAGGTGGGCATCGACGGAGACGCGGCGTTGATACTCGCTCAACCCGGCCTCGATTTCAGTTAGTGGGGGGGTGTTCATGGTCGGTTGATGATTGAGGAGTTGTCTTGAATGAAGCGGATGGTCGCGGCGCGGAGTTTCGCCAGCCTGATATCGTCCTGCTTTTCCTGCTCGAGCGCAGCGTTGAAGATATCAATATCAATCACGCTCTTGCAGGCGTTTGTTATTTCCTTAACAAGAACACCTGGGTCCATTGAGTCGATCTCCCAGGCATCGGTTAGTCCGGTCTGCTTAAAATAGGGCTTGAACCGCGTGGACGTCTTCTTCGCCTCCATGTCGGGAAGCAGACCATACTTTTTAATCTGATCGGTGTTTACCGCTGCCCGGATAATCTTGGGCTTGATGCCCAGATCACTCTCCATGTATTTCACAAGAGACTTGGGCATCTCGATACCATCGGGATCATGGTCGCCGGCGTAAATAATGGTGAGGTGCTTTTTTCCGCTCGCCATGAACCGCTCAATGACGCGCGCCCGCTGGCTGCCGGAACTGTAACCCCGGCATGAGCTGATCGGGAGTCGCAGAGGGGCTGCAACCCTGCGCTGGATCATCGGGTAAATGGTGTTTTTCTCGACCATGATTTCGATATGGGAGTCCTGATCTTTATGCGGATTTGAAAAGTAGCCGGTGAACAAGCTGTCCACCTCTTCCCCAAGATATTGAGCTGGGCTGTTATGAAGATGGGGTATCCACACTGGCCGCGTTTCATCTGTTATCCATGCATCATCTATAATTCCTTCGGCCCGGGCATCTGTGAGAAGCTTGTATAGTGCAGGGGATGAATCTTTCAGCTCCAGGGCTCCGGTTTTTTTGTTCTTTTCCCAGTGCTCTCCATAGACATGACCGCTGGCATAGGTGGATGTTCTTACCTTGCGCTGGAGTAGCTTGTAATGGATGGCGCGACCGTTAGTCGGAAGAAGCCCGTTGGATTCCATCTCCTCGATGATGGTCAGCACCGCTTCCAGAAACTCCGATCTCGCGCCACCGGTCCCGCTCCGGTTGATTTTCCCCCGCGCCTCGATGACTCCGAACAAACAATTGATCTTGCTCAAATGTTGAGTTCGACGGTTTTCCGCCTCGATGACCGCTGACTCGGGATCAACTTCGGCCATAGCCTCACGCACCATCTCCTGCTCCGTCTTGTGACGCGATCCGCGGTTGTGTTCAATTAGGATTCCCACTCGCTCCGATGGCATCTTTGATTCCATGGAGAAGCCGAGGCGGATGACTTCGACGGACTTGATCCCTGCCACGATCCCAGCAGCATGGCGGCGATGACCGCTGACGATGTAGTTGTCGTCGCTGATGTGGAGCGGCGTCTCGATCCCATGCTTCCTGATTGAGTCCACCAGTGCTGTGAACTCCGGCTCAATGCCGGGTCGGTTGTAGATGTCCCAGTTTTCGGGCGTCTCTTTAATAGATGACAGCGGGACCTGGAGGAACTCGGTGGAGATCGCGCTCATCGTGTCCCCTCCACGGTTTGAATCCCTAACGCATGGAGCACAGCCGCACGGTCAAACCGGATGCAGGCTTTTCCGAATCGATACCCGGGGATCTTGCCTTCCGCGTATAGGATGTGAACGTATCGCGTCGAGCAGGATAAATCCCGGGCGATGGCTTTTGCGCCAACCACTACGGGCGGCGCTTCGACTTGTTTTGTTTTGTGAATCGCAGTCATTGCGATTCGGATAGAATACAGTTATTCCGTTTTCAGTTTGCGCCATGAATGGCGGAAGTTGGCGCAAGTTTCAGCGTGGAAGGTCAGTGAGTCCCGCCGCCGACTTTACGCGGCTCCATTCGGCGCTTGCCAGTCCATAGGCGGCTTGTCCTAACCGTTCGTGAACCTCGCGGCGAACATCGGACCAGCGCGGCAGCGGGCCTTCTGTGCCCATCAAATCGGCAGCGATTCGGCGGGCGGCGATGACGTGCTTTGCGAACAGGCCGTGAGCGTGTGGCATGTCGAGAACGTGCTGCGATGCCTCCGCCATCACGCGGAAAAAATCCGGGTCGGGCTTTGTCATCGCTGCGGAAAATGCGGCCTGCATGTCGGGAGGGTTGCCAGTCATAGCGTCGAGAATCTTAATGGCGGCTTCACGCACCTCCGTCTCGATGGTGTTTTTGCTGCCTCCTCGCCGGGCGCTTGTGGGCGAGTCGGGCGGAAAAATTGAATCCATAAACGCGGAAAAGTAAAGCCCGCCCGGGCGGATGTGGCGGATAAAGGCGGCGGCATCACTGAGGACTTTGGTCCATACCTCGGCCTCGGCTTCGGTCAAATCGCCTGCGATGCTTCCAGCTTCCAGTTCTCCAATTGACGTTCTCATGCGACGGATTCCACGGGCTGAATTGTTGCGGGTGCTTCCACGCCGGCGGGCATGATGGCGAAATACTCCAGAGCCTGTTTCTTGCTCGCCTTACCGACGTAGTGCGCTCGCAAGACGCTTGCGTTGCCAGTGTGGCCAAACTCGAAGAGGAGGGTTTCTAGTGCCGTTCCCGACGCAACCGCATAAGACGCGTGTGAATGTCTCAAAGCATTCTGCGGCCATGCGCCGCGGTTCGCTTTCGGTGGGTTTTCGAGTAGGGCGGCGGCAACATCCCACCCGGCCAATCGGCGGACGGCGGCAGATACTCGCGGCCAGTTGGCGACGGGGGCGAATGGATACTTTGCCAGCCATGCGGCCAAGGTCGCGTTGGGCGTGATGTGGCGGCGGCGGCCCTTCTTGGTGATGGAAGCGCCAAGCTCGATCCCGGCGGCAGTGACGTGCTTTGATTCCAGCCGGGCGAGTTCCTCCACGCGGATTCCAGCGAAAAGTTGAAGGGCGAAACTTGCGACGGCCTGCGGGTAATGCTCCTCAGTCGCGGCGAGCAGGCTGCGGGCCTCTTCCACGGACAGGAGGGAAATCTCGGCTTCGTTATTCACACGCGGCGATTCCACGGGGGAAAATGCGGAAACTTCACACCATCCTTTTTTCACACACCAGAGCCAGAAGGCCTTCACACACCGGAAGCGCTGTGCGGCAGCGGCACCGGCGGCACCGAGTCCGGCGGCCGTGGCGATTTCATCGGCTTTCAGTGTGGCAAGGACTCGGTCGCCTAGCGCGGCGTCGAGTCGCTTGGTGATTTGTGAATAACCTTTCAGAGTCCCGGGGCGGAGTCCCTCCCGGCTCAGGATGAAGGCGGCGGTCGCCTGCTTCACCGAGCATGATGCAACCTCCTTCGATTTCAAATCCACGATGAACCGGGCGGCTTCGACTAGGGATATCTTCCACGGGGCGAGCAAAACGGCGGCGGCGGCCGCATCCTCAGCCATCGCGGGCGGCAGGGTCCGGGCGGATGATCCAAACTCCTCATGCTTGGCGCGGAGGTTTTGGGCGTATAAATCCGCCTTGTCTCGGCTTGGGAAAAATAGCTGTTGGCGTTTCTGGGTGGAAGAGAACCTGGGTGGAATCTCAATGCACCAGTCGGTCCGCCCTTTGCGCTTGCAGGGTTTGAATGTGGGTCGCCTCGGCATGGGAAAGACGTTGCATCCAGTTGCGCTAAAAGTCGAGAACAAACGGAATGCTCCTCTTTTGCCGGAAGTAACCCCTTTATTTGCAAGGGTATCGTTGGAAGCTGGTCCGATCTCCGAATCGCCTTGCCCGTGAAGTGACGATGGAAAGCGCTGTGATCACGTCATTGGCTTCCCATGGGCTTGGGCGGATCGGAGTCCGCCCCTCCTTGTGGCGCTTCGCCTTTTCGCCGCGCCAGCCCGCGGTGCATCGCGGACACCCGGAAGCATGACCGTTGTTTGCGGTTCTCGCTCAGCCGCCCATAGATCCCGCTCCATTTTTCGGATTCCATTGCCAGCCCCAGTTTTTCGCATCGTCCGCGAATCGTTGGCTCAGGGAATACGCAGTTCCAAATTTTTCCAGCCAGGCTTTCGCCGCCATCCGGGTTTCGGCCCGGTCGGCAAACGGACGGGTCGCAGCTTCGATGAAACGTGCCTTGGAATCTTCCATCGCCGTCGTTCAAACCGGCTTCAACAAATACCCGCCGACCCAGCCTTCTTCTCCCCGTTCGTTGCGGCACCAATGCCAGCCGTGGATTTGGCGCAGCGATTCGAGGCGGTCGCCGCGTTTGATGGTGAGCACGGTGGGGTCGTAGGCCTCGATCGCGGCGAAGCGGCCTTCGCCGAGCGGTTCGAGGATTTCCTCGGGCACGTAGCCGTCGTTGTCGTTGCGGTCGGTCGCCCAGACCCAGCCGGGCCAGGCGCGGTCGAGCACGCCGACGCAGATTTCGTCGCCGGGTTCCAGTTTGATCGGGTCGCTGTCCTTTTCCTCGTAATCCGCGTTTGCAATGAAAGTCGCCATGGTGGAGTTAGGAAATCAGACGGCTGGAAAAATGCGAAGGTTGATTTTCCGCCTCGTGGCTGCGGCACGGCGGATTTTGGCACGGGGGCAGTTGCGGCGGGCGGTGATGGTGGCGAAGGCGAGGCGATGGCGTCTCCAAGGGTAGTAAATACCCACGGCGCTGCGGCGAAGAAGCCCCAATACAAGGATGGCATTGCGGTTGCGCACGCGGCTGGCATCTTCG
>JBIPMR010000505.1:0-3792 GCA_044369025.1 Luteolibacter sp. | reverse complement strand
CTGTCAGTTGGAGGGGATCGACGACCAATGGCAGGAGACGGATGCCGGCATGGGACTCGTCTTCCAGGCGCTGGATGCCGATGAGCGCGTGATCTCGCAATGCCGTTTTCCCATCGTCGGTCGCAGTGATGGTTGGAAGAGCACCCTTGAGGATTCCGCCATGACCCGGCGCGCGGAGCCTGTCTATATTCCGACCGGGGCGAGGACGCTGAGATTGGTTTTATACTCAGGCTCTCCCGAGACCACTGGATTTTTCGCCGTCGACTATTTCGCACTGGAACTCGCGGGGCGGCCGGGGGCGTCTCTTCTTGAAAACGGTGTCTTCACCTACAGCGCCCGGACCACCTCTCCTGCGGGGTCGCCGCCGGGTTGGCGGCGCGGCGGCTGGGATCCATCCATCGCCCGCATGATCCTGCGGAGCGATCATCCGGGCATCGGGCTGGTGGATGCCGACCAGACGAAATTCGGCGAGTGGAGCATGGAGCAGACCTTGAAATCCAGCGGCTGGCGCAGCGGGACTTATTCGCTGTTGTGGTATGAGGCCTACAACGTCATCGGCGGCAGCACCCACCGGGCCACCTACGTGAACGTTCCGCCCGGCGAATATACTTTTCGCGCCATCGGTCTCGCCGGTGAAGGTGAGGCGCGCGGCGACGAGCTCAGCCTGGGCATCCGCATCCATCCGCCGTTCTGGCAGCAGGTTTGGTTCCTGCCGACCATGACCGCGGCCGGCGTCGCGCTGGTCTCGGGGATGATCTTCGCCGCGCACCGCCAGCGCTCGAAGCGCTCGCTGGAGCGGCTGCGTTTTCAAAACGCCTTGGAAAAAGACCGCACCCGCATCGCCCGCGACATGCACGACGATCTCGGCTCGCGGGTCACCTTCATCAACATGAGCGCCGTCATGGCCCAGCGCGACATCGAGCACGCACCGGAAAACGCGCGCCGCCATCTGTCGCAAATGACCGCGTCCGCCCGCGACCTCATCGTCGCCATGGACGGACTCGTCTGGGCCGTCGATCCCACCCACGACACGCTCGATCACCTCGCCTCGCACCTCACCCGGCTGGCCGAGGAAATGTTCCGCGACACCGCCGTCCGCTGCCGGCTCGACATTCCCTCGCTGCTCCCCGCGCTGTCGCTGGGTTCCGAAGTCCGCCACCACATCGCCATGGCGGTGAAGGAATCCTTTCACAATGTCCTCTGCCACGCCGGCCCCTGCGAGGTGTGCTTCTCGGTGGCTTTCAACGGCGACGAAATCCGCATCACCATCCGCGACACCGGCGTAGGTTTCGATCCAGCGGGTGACGAGCGGGGCCACGGCCTCGACAACCTCGCCGCCCGCTTCCAGGAAATCGGCGGCACCTGCAAGATTTCCTCGTCACCGGGGTCCGGGACCACCATCGTCTTGAGCTGCACGGCGAATCAACCCACCTGACCAAACCCAAGATGGCAGAAAGCCCCCACACCATCGCGATCATCGAGGATGATCCGTCACTCAGCGGCATCCTCACGGAAATCGTCACCTCCTCACCTTCATGGAAACTCGTCAACACCTTCGCCACGGCGGAGAGCGCGCTTGAAGGCATGTCCAAGAGCTGCCCCGACGTCGTCCTGATGGACATCCAGCTTCCCGGCATGTCCGGCATCGAGTGTGTCGCCAAGCTCAAGGTGCTTCATCCCGAGGTCATGGTGCTGATGGTCACCGTTTACGACAACAACGAGCGCATCTTCGACGCCCTCGCCTCCGGGGCCTCCGGCTATCTGCTCAAGCGCGACGCCCCGGGCAAACTTCTCGCAGCCCTCGACGACCTGCTCGCCGGTGGCTCGCCGATGTCCAGCGCGATCGCCCGCAAGGTCGTCCAGCATTTCCAAAAAGCCCCGCCCGGCAAAAACAAGGATCATGATCTCACCACGCGCGAGAGGCAGATCCTCGAACTGCTCGTCAAAGGCAGCCTCTACAAGGAAATCGCCTGGGAACTCGGCATCGGCTTCGAAACCGTCCGTTCGCACATCGACAACATCTACAAGAAGATGCACGTCGGCACGCGCACCGAAGCGGTGGTGAAATTCCTCAGCCCGTAGGCGGGCGGCAGCTCCCTTCCCGCCCTGCGGTTGCGTGAACCCGTAGCTTTGGCCACTTTCCGAACCGGGCATTTCACAACGTGGCGGCGATCCGCCAGCAAACGGCCCATTTACCCATTCGCCCGCAGCGCATGATAGACCAGCAGCGCGGCGTAGGCGTCGTTGGCGGCGTAGATCAGCTGCTTTTCCGTTAGCAGCGGGCTGCCCCAGTTGGAGGTCGTCACGCTTTTGGATTTGGAAAGCCGGCGCTCGAACAGCATCGCGATCGCCGACTTGGCGCCGACCGGGTTGCGGTAGCCGAGTTGTTTGAAGGAGCGGTCGAGGTCGTGGGTCGAGCTCGGGCGGATCCCGAAACGGTTGGAAATGTGGCTGAGGTCGCCGCGCAGGCCGAACCCGATTTTCTGGATTCCGGCGGATTCTAACAACCGCATCACCACCGGCAGGCACTCGCCGACGTGGGATTGGAAAATGTAGGCGCGCCCGGTGGTGGAAAACTGCAGCACGTGGGGCCCGCCTGAAACCTCGCCCTTGCGGAACGTCGGTTTCGACTCGGTGTCGAAGCCCACGTCGCCGGCGATGCTGAGATCCTCGAAGGCGGACTCCGCCTGATCGAGGCTGGTGATCACCGTGATGGAGTCCATCCCCAGCCCTTCGAAAGGTTCAAGGGTGGCGATGTGTTCTTTTGGCGGCGGACGTTTTGGATCGGGCATGGTTGGGGAGCTGTTGCTAGCAGTTCTCAATGCTCCGCGTTGCCCGCCCGGAGATCAAGGCCGGGATTCGGTAAATTTTCCGGCCGGCGGTTTCGCGGAAATGGGGCTTGGTGGCCACCGCGCCGCTGCGTATGGATTGAGGGATCCCATGACCTCCACCGCCGCCCACAAGCATCTTTTCTATCTGGAAATGGCCAAACTGCTTGAAGCCGGCTTCGGCATCCGCGAGGCCGCGGCGGTCCTGCTCGATACCAAGCTGCCGCCGGTGCAGGCGAATCTGCTCAAGGACCTCAACCGCGGCCTCGAAGCCGGCCACTCGATCACCGAGGCCTTCAGCCGCGACACCGCCGCCGTTTCCGAGCTGGAACGCAGCATGATCGGCGCCGGCGAGCGCGGCGGCAATCTCGCCCCCGCCTTCCAACATCTATCCGATTACTTCGGCATGCTCGCCGCCGCCCGCCGGGAAATGATCCGCAGCATGATCTATCCGCTCATCGTGCTGCACCTCGGGATCTTCATCGGCATCGTCCCCACCGCGATGATGAAAGGGGAAAAATCCTTTGCGGAAATCCTCGGCCAGCTCGGGGTCACGCTGGTGGCTGCCTACGCCGCCGCCTTCATCATCTTCCTGCTGCTGCGCGCGGTTTTCAGGGCCGCGCCCGACCACCTCGGCATCGACCGCTTGCTCCAACGCATTCCCTTCCTCGGCAAGACCCGCCGCAACATGGCGATGGCGCGCTTCTGCAAGGTCTATCATTCGTGCATCCTCGCCGGCACCACCATGAGCGAAACCGCCCGAATCGCCTCCTCGGCCTCGCACAGCGCGATGATCCGCGCCGCCGGCAAAAAGCTCGTGCGAACCGCCCGGGCCGGCAATCCGCTCGGCCCGCAATTCGTCGCCGAGGACGCGTTCCCAAGCACCTTCGCCCGCTCCTACACCACCGGCGAGGAAGCCGGCACCCTCGACAAGGATCTCGAGCGCTGGGCGAAATTGTTCCAA
>JBIPMR010000504.1:0-3804 GCA_044369025.1 Luteolibacter sp. | reverse complement strand
TGGCCGTGCCCGCACGCCGCCAGCGCGAAATTGTCCCGCTCCGATGAATCTCCGTGGGTGAAATCCCTGAACGGCCAGTGGAAGTTCCATTGGGTGCCGAGGCCGGAGCATCGTCCCGCGAAGTTTTACGAACCGGGCTTTGATTCCAGCACCTGGAAGGAAATCCCGGTGCCATCGACCTGGGAACGCGAAGGCCACGGCACGCCGCTGTATGTGAATTCCATCTATCCGTTCCACGTCGATCCGCCGCGGGTGATGGGCGAGCCGGACAAGAGTTTTACTTCCTTCGTTGAAAGGAATCCGGTGGGCTCCTATCTGCGGGACTTCGAGGTGCCTCAAGATTGGCAGGGCAAGCGCATCATCCTGCATTTCGGGGGCGTGAGCTCGGCGATGTTTGTCTGGGTCAATGGCAAGCGTGTCGGCTACTCGCAGGACTCGCGGCTGCCGGCGGAATTCGACATCACCGCCGCGCTCCAACCCGGCAAAAACCGGCTGGCGGTGGAGGTTTACAAATTCTGCGATGGTTCCTATCTGGAGGATCAGGATTTCTGGCGGCTCAGCGGAATTTACCGCGATGTTTTTCTAGCCGCGATGCCGGCGGGCGGCTTGTGGGATGTTTACGCGCAGCCGGAGTTCGATCCGCAGACGCGCTCCGGCCGGGTCACGCTTCACGGCACGCCGATGCCGGGAGCCAAACCGGATCTCGCTTTCACTTTATTGGATTCCGCCGGAAAAATCGTCGGCAAGCACGCGGCGCGCATCGAGTTGCCCCAAGTCGAGGCCTGGTGTCCGGAAAAGCCGCTGCTCTACACCGCGCTGGTCGAGGTTTCGGTCGCTGGCAAAGTGATCCAGGCATTCCGCCTGCCGGTCGCCTTCCGCAAACTCGCAGTGGTTGGCTGCGAGCTGCAACTCAACGGCATGGCGATGAAGATCCGCGGAGTGAACCGCCATGAGTTCGAGCCGCACACCGGCTATGTGATGAACGAGGAGTTGATGCGCAAGGACCTCGTGCTGATGAAACAGGCGAACATCAATTTCGTCCGCAACGCCCATTACCCGACGCATCCGCTCTGGTATGCGCTCTGCGACGAACTCGGGATGATGGTGATGGACGAAGCGAATGTGGAGTCGCACGGACTCAGTTATCACAAGCGCGTCCTTCCCGGCGATCAACCCGATTGGACGCGGGCGGTGGTGGACCGCATGGCGCGCATGGTGGTGCGCTCGCGGCAGCATCCCAGCGTGGTCATGTGGTCGCCGGGCAATGAAGCGGGCTACGGCACGGCTTTCATGGAAATGCGCCGGGCCACTCACGCGGCGGATCCCGAGATGCGGACGATCCAATACGCGGACATGAACCTCGCCGCCGATGTGGATAGCCAGACTTATCCGACCATCGAGTGGCTCAAGCAACATGTGGCGGGCAAGGCCACCCGCAAAGGCGAGCAAGACCAGGTCGCCAACGAAGCGCAGCACGGGCCCTATCCGTCGGGCAAGCCGTTCGTGATGAACGAATACGCGCATGCCATGGGCAACAGCGTCGGCAATTTCCAGGACTACTGGGATCTCATCCTCGCCGAGCCGATACTCAGCGGCGGATTCATCTGGGACTGGGTGGACCAGGCGCTCTACCGCGACCGCTCGGATGCGGGCAAGGGTTTCGTCTATGGCGGCGATTTCGGGGATGTCCCGACCAATCGCAATTTCTGCGTGAACGGCCTGGTAAGCTCGGACCGTTTGCCGCATCCCCATTACTTCGAGGTGCGGAAGGTCTATCAACCGGCGGGCTTCGATGGCAGCCGGATCGCCGAAGGCAAACTCTCCGTTCGCAACCGCCATCTTGCCACCGGCCTGGAAGAATACGCTTTCAGTTATGAAATCCTGAATGATGGCGTGATGGCTGCGGAGGGAAAACTTCCGGCCTGCGAGCTGGCACCTGCCAGCACCCGGCAAATCGACATTTCGCAAGTCGCGGCAAAAGCAAAACTCGCCGCGGAATCCGGCGGAGAAATCATGGTCACCTTCAAACTCGCGCTACCTGCGGCGACCGCATGGGCACCCGCCGGCCACGTGCTGGCGTGGGAGCAGTTTCCATGGCCACGGACATCACCGCCCGCGCCCGCGCAAAATGAGGCCGGCCCCAGGGTGGAACGCCGCAGCGGCGGAGTGATCGCGCACCATGGCGGAACATCCATCCGCATCTCCGCCCGCACCGGACTGCCTGACAGCCTGGTCGTGGCCGGCCGCGAAATGATGGTGCAACCGATGCAGTGGAACTTCTGGCGGGCGCAGACCGACAATGACGAAGGATGGAAACTCCACGAAAAACTCGGGGCCTGGAAAAACGCCCCGCGCGAGGCGGTGGTCGAGTCGCTGGAAATCACCCGGGACCGCGCCGGCCGCGCCGCCGTCGAAGCCGTGGTCGTCATCCCCAAAAGAAAGGTCCGGATCGCGGTGAAATACTCCGCCGCCGAGGCCGGTCGCCTGAAGACCGAAATCCACTTCACGGTTGCGGGTGGTGATCGTGCTCCCGAACTTCCGCGGCTGGGGCTGCAATTCGCCATCCCACGGGCGTTCGATCAAGTGACCTGGTATGGCCGCGGCCCGCACGAAAACTACTGGGACCGCCAGACATCGGCTCCGGTCGGACGCTACGAGTCAACGGTCGGCGACTGGGTGACCCCCTATGTCCGACCCCAGGAAAACGCCAATCGCTGCGGCATCCGCTGGTTTTCACTCACCGACCAACAGGGTGGGGGACTGCGCGTGAACGCCCCTCCCGGCGAACCGCTCTCAATCAGTGCCTGGCCCTATTCAATGGAGGATTTGGCAACCACCGCCCACGATTCCAAGCTGCCCGGGCGCGACTTCATCACCGTGAATCTCGACCATCTCCAAATGGGCGTGGGTGGCGACAATTCCTGGGGCCTGCCCGTGAACGCCCCCTATCGAATCAAACCCAACCGATCGTTCCGTTGGAGTTTCACTCTCGGAGCCGCGGAGCGGCGGGATTGAACCCGACGAATGCCCCACCTGGGTCGCTTCAAGCCACACAGGCGCGGATCCGGGTGGTCGTCAGCGAGGTTCACGGATGCTGCGGGTCGTTGGATTGTGGGTCAGCTCCGGAGCGGCCCGCTGGCTTCCGCAAGGCCGGAGGACGGGGGTGGATGCTTTGGACGGGTTTCGGCCTCCACTCCGCCTGTGTGGATGCTCTTTATCTCCATCCACCATCGCCGAAGTTTGTTCCGCGACCACACGGGGGCGAGGAGTGTCCGGAATGAGATGGAGTTGTCCGGCCTGCATGTTGCCTTCAATCCCATTCGCGTCAGGTTTAGGTTAGGATGCCTGATTCTACGGGGGATTTCCGGGTTCGCTTGTCCCGCTCGACGTGCCTCGGGTCGGGATCAAACACGTCGAACTCTGCCAGATCGCGGGCTTTGATCAGTCGCCTCAGGAGGAAACCGGCGGCGGTGAATTTGCAGGATTTACGGATGCTCAACCGGGTTTGGCTTGCGCGGAGCTCAAGGTCGGGCAGTGTTGGTGACGAGCGGCCGGTGGGTAAGGCTTTTGACATACCGAGCCTGCCGGCCCGCTCGTCTTGTCAAGCTTTTAGTGTGATTGTTTCTTATCTAAATCGCTGAATATCAGTCATTTGCGCGCTAATCTGACGCGAATGAGGAATTATTTTGAAGCAAACGAATGAAGACAATGCTGTTTACCCGCACAAAAAATACCAAGCAGTCGGAGGTGCCACGTAGCTCGACTTTCCAAAGTCGAGTTTTGAAGTTCACGCCGGAAAGAGCG
>JBIPMR010000503.1:0-3813 GCA_044369025.1 Luteolibacter sp. | reverse complement strand
AAAATCGTCTTCGGTGATATGGACGGTGATGGAATCGATGATGTGGGAATGTATATCACGGATGCGGCTTTTGGCGGACCGCTGGACGCCTATGTGTGGGGTGCTTGGAAGTCTGCTGGCACACCGGGAATAGCATCCTTCACGGGAACCAACCACACCGGATGGTCCTATTTCGGCACACCTTCCTTGGGTGATGTCTGCATGATGGGCGACTTCAACGGTGACGGCATCGCGGACCGCCTGATTCACCGGGTGACGTCAAATCAGTTCTTCATCGACCTCAGCGTTTCCGGCACCTATGGCGATGGAGTTGCGGATTACGGTCCGCTAGCGCTTGGTATGGCTGGAGACAAGCTCTTAGTTACCGACATCAACGGCGATGGTCTGGACGACTTGGTTGTGGCGCGCGATACGTCTACAGATCCATTGTTTCCAACTCCCGGTCTTCAGACCTTGTATGGTTACTTCAATGACGGGAACGGCTTCGCGTCGCTCGATGGTGGACAACCGGACATCGTCGATTTTTGGGGCGTGAATGACGGCGTTCTTTTCGGCAAGGTCCCCGGTCCGGATCTCAGCAATTTCAAAATCACTCAAGTCACCTCGGCCGGACCGAATGCGGACTTTGTCGGCACTTTCAACGCGCCGGTGCTATGGAACTACCGGATCGAGGCCAGTCTCGATCTCCAGGCACCTTGGGTTGAAGTAGGGAACTATACCAATGTCGCAGGCTCCGTGCCATTCACCGTAACCGACGCTGCTCTCGATACGGCATTCCCGGCTACCGATCCTCGGCCGAAAGTCTTCCTGCGGACGGCCTTGCTGCCAGCTCCTTGAGCAGCTGGTGACGTTCCTATGACGCTTCAAAAGAATTTCTTTTGCCGTCTTCCGACTCATCCATGGCCCCGGTTTCACCCGGGGCCATGGTCATTTCCGTTAGTGGCGGGCGTTCGCTACGAATCCAGCAACATACCGCCACATCAAACGACCGTCCGGAGTCCAAGCTTCCACTTGCCCGCGAGGCGCGCTGCCCTAGGCATGCTAAAGCGTGAACTCCGGACGAATTTTCAGATCATCCGTTCCATATGCTAGATCAGTTTAGTTTCACAAGTTATATCAGCCACATGCAGCCACTTAAACCTTCCTTCCGCACCTTGCTACTGATCTTCGGAGTGCTCGCGGGCCATGGCGTGCGGGCAGGTGAGGAGCTGCCACCGAAAATCTGGCTCAATCATTTCCGGCTGGGCTCGCTCGCCACCGCCGCTGATAACGAGTGGCCGGTGATGAGCGAAGGCACGGACACCGCGTTTTTCGCACTCAACACGCTGTGGCCGCTCAGGATGCCGATGCCGCTGAGTATCCCGCCGGAGATTTCCGCCGGCGCGGCAGCGAAACTCCACGACAAGGGCATCCGGATCGGTGTGGAATGCGGGTATTTCGACCATGCCACGATCATCGCCGAACCGGGCAATCCCGCCTCGGATGTGTTGTTCTCACCAGAGTTGCCGGCACTCGTTCCGGGTGTCGGTGAGGCGACTGCACGTGTGGAGATCGCCAAACTGCGACCGCTGTGGCGCAGCGGGCATCCGCCGGATTTTCTGATTCTGGACGACCCGATGCGCCGACTCACGGTGCCGGGCCAGGATGTGCCTGGGCAGCTTTTGCAGGGACTGCCCGATTACCCGGCGGCAGCCCGCGAGGTGGTCGGCTACATGAAAGTCATGCGGGAAAAGTTCCCCGCAGTGAAGTTTGTCATCATCGTGAATTTCCCCAATTGGGGTTGGAAAGGTGGGCCCGCCTTTCTCGTCGCACCCGGCCTCCCAAGCCCGATGAACTGGGGCGACGCCCACCTAGCGCTGGAAACGTTGTTTGGCGCGGTGAAGCAGGCTGGCCAGGAAATCCATGCGATCCAGGCGGATTTTCCGTGGCGCTACTTCGAGCGTCAACCGCCAAGCGCCATCGCCGCCACCGTCGATTGGCCCGGACGTCTTCTTCAATTGGAACAATACGCTCGCGACAAAGGCGTGCGCTTCCACCTGACCACCAATTCCGAAACCGGATACGTCTCCTCTCAGGCTTTTGCCGAGGACTCGCTGAAATACCTGGATGCCTACCTCGCAGCAGGCGGTCGGCCGGACCATTTCGTCGTCCAGTCGTGGTATCCGCACCCGGACCAACTGCTGCCGGAAAGCGAACCTTACACCGGTGCTTGGCTGGCCGCGCGTTTTATCGAGCGGTTGCGCGAAATCCATTCCGGCAGCCCGGTCGCCGCAGCACTGCTGAAAACTGAGCCGTTTGACCGCTCGGAACCGGAGGCGCTGCTGCACCTGCTCCAGCGCATCGATCCCGAGCGCTGGAATGAGCTCGCTCCCCAAGTGCTCGGCACTTGGCTCAATCTCCCGCAAGACCCGCCGGTCACGCTGGCCGCCGGTTTGTTGCAGGCACTCCGCGAGGCGTCCGCCCGCGCCATGTCCGGCAAGCCCAGGGCCACCGTCATTCTTGGCCGCAGCGATGTCCTGCCCGCCCGCGGCCTAGCCCCGCTGCGCTTGCACGCTGGGCTCCCGCAAGTTTGCATATTCGAGATCATCAACAGTGCCGCGGAATCGAAGTTGGTGACCGCCTGGGTGGAGGGTGCCGCCGCCCAACCGATGACAGCCGTCTGGGTTTCTCCATCGGGATCGAAGCTGTTCGCCGTAAATGTGGATCCTGCCAAAGCCGCAAATGGCAGCTTTAAACTCTGCGTCGGCACGCCCGGCGGGGAAGTGCGCGAGGTGGCCATCCCGGTGGAAATCTCCCCATCCCCATGATCGGTCGTCACCGCGCGGTTTCCGCACTGTTTTTTCGGTCGATGCCCCGTCTCTCCGTCTTTGCGGCCCGTCATCTTGGCTCATGGCTGGCCGCGTTTTTCCGCTCGGCCTTCGCCAGCCTGATCGACATCGCGCCCACGCGTCATTTTCACGGACGTTTCACACGCGGCGAAAAGCTCCGCGCTTCTTGGGTGAATGAATCGGATTTTGAACCTGCGGTGCCATGATATGTCTGATCCTTTCATCTATGTTTCTGGTTACCGCCTGTCTCGGACAGGCGGCGACCCGGCCGAACGTGGTTTTCATCCTCGCCGACGACCTTGGCTACGGCGACCTCGGCGTGTTCTGGCAGAACCAGCGGCGCGCTGCGGGGGACCGCTCGAAGCCATGGCACCAGACGCCGCAAATCGACCGCATGGCCGCCGAAGGTGTGGTGCTGCCGCAGCATTATTGCGCCGCGCCGGTTTGCGCGCCATCGCGCGCCTCACTCCTAGCCGGCTTGCACCAAGGCCACGCCAACGTGCGAGACAACCAATTCGATAAGGCACTGGAGGATGATCACAACCTAGCCACCGTCCTCAAAACTGCCGGCTACACGACCGCCTGCATCGGGAAATGGGGGCTGGCCGGACCCGCGCCGGATTGGCCAGGCCACCCGCTCAAGCGCGGCTTCGACTCTTATTTCGGTGGCCTCAACCATGTCGATGGTCACGAGCATTATCCCAAGGAAGGGCCCTATCGCGGGAGGAAACCCATTCTCGACCAGTTCGCCGAGGTCACCGCCAGCCTCGACAAGTGCTACACCACTGATCTTTTCACCGCCCGCGCCAAGTCCTCGATTCAGCATCAACATGCAATCAATCCCGCCCGCCCGTTTTTCCTCTATCTCGCCTATGACACGCCGCACGCCGCGATCGAACTGCCGACCCAGCCATATCCCGCGGGCGGCGGTTTGCACGGCGGCCTGCAATGGCTTGGAAAGCCCGGCAGCATGATTAACACCGCC
>JBIPMR010000502.1:0-3814 GCA_044369025.1 Luteolibacter sp. | reverse complement strand
CTCCGCTCCGCCGCTGCCCATGGGATGCCAATGACGTGAGCGCAGCGCTTGCCATGGTCACCTCATGGACAAGGCGATTCGGAGATCGCCTCTCCTTGGGTGCGCGAATGAAAAAAGCGCAGCGCCCCAAGGAGCGGCGGACTCCGATCCGCCGCGACGCTAATGCTTGTTAGTCGGGACTGACCCTGTCGGTGCCTGCCAAGACCTTTCTATCAGCAACGTAAAACCATACGGCCAATGATCGAGATCATTCCCTGAGGCTTTCCGGCGGGCCTGCATAGGCGACTGATTCTAAGAGTTTGTTCCGGGGCGGGGTGTATATATCCGCCGGTCTCGGTGTCGCTTGCGGAGATCGGGCGGACAGGCGGTGGGGATGAGGGGAAGAGATGACCGCTTGAGTCCGGACGCCGGGGACCGGGAGCCTCAGTTCGGCTGCGGGGCGGGGTCCTCGCTGACGGGGCCGTCGTCGTTGATGTAAACGGCGCCCTAGGCGGTGGGCTGGATGAATCCCAAGGCGTTAAGGATTCAAATTTCGTCAGCACCCAAGGTGCGAAACCCCTCAGCCCGGGGCAATGCTCTGATCTTCATCCACATTTCCCGCATGGTCGGAAAAGTCTGCGGTCCCAACGGGACCTTTCATCACAGCCCGGCAGGCAGTGCCGGGTGGTTGGCATGTATATGGAATTCCGTCCTGTAAGGACGATTCATGCAACAGGCGGCGACAGGAGTTGGAGACGGCTGCTTCAGTCATTGGGATCTCTCCCGCATGAGGCGTCCCTCCAGGACGCGCCGATCCCAGGGAATCCCGCCCCGGCACTGCGTGCCGGGCTTTGATGACCCGCCCCGTTGGGACGAAGAGCGGCATTTGTATATAAAGATCAGGGCGTTGCCCTAGGCTGAGGAATATCAGGCTTTTGGCCTGGAAGATGGGCTCAGGGGGGCGTGAGTTTGAGGCGGATGAAGCCGGTGGCGGCGGCTCCGACGGGGATGGTGTGGGTCCATTCGCGTTCTTCGAAATCGCCGAGATCGTTGAGGAGGCGGGAGGTGATGTTGGCGGATGAGGCGGAAGCAGCGAGTTGTTCCAGTGTCGGGGCGGCTTGAGGGATCAGGTTCATGCCGGAGGTATCTTTGCGGAGGGTGGCACGCAGGCTGAGGTAGTGTTTGACGGGATCCGCGCCGGGAAACTCGTTTGCGCCGGGTTGGCGGAGGTGGCCGGTGGGGAGGCGCTGGGGATCGGGCGCGTGTGGATCGCCGCCGAGCAGCCACTCGAAGGCGTTGGCCAAGCCGTCGCCGTCGAGGTCAAGCGCGGGATTTTCGTCACCGGGATCGAAGGCGCGTTCGAGCGCCCAACCGGCGTAGGTCGTGGGGTCGGTGGCGACCGCCAGCACGCCGGTTTGGATCGCCGAGGTGTCCCAGATGAGGCCGGTGGGGAGCGGTGGCAAATCGTAGTTGGAAAAGGCGAGGGTGCCGCCGCTGGCGGCGATCAAATCGAAGCGGTCGCCGGGCTGGGGCGCGGGGGCGGCGGAAGCGAAGCGGGCGCGCAGGGTGCCGCTGGCGTCGAGGGTTCCGGCGCTGACGAGCCGGTCGTGAATTTCCGGCGAGGTGAGGTCGAACTCGACACTGGAGCCTGCCGCGAGGGCACACGGGCCGGCCACGGTGAGGATTCCGCCGACCTGAAGCGTCGAGCCGGGTAGCGCCGTGAGGGAGGCGCGGACGGTGCCGGTTCCGGCGAGGGTGGATCCGGCTTGCAGGGTGGTGGGGCCGATGCCGGTGCGGCTTTCGACGACGAGGGTGCCGCCGGTGACGGTGGTGGTGCCGGAGTAGGAATTGGTGCCGGTGAGCGTCCAGGTGCCGGAGTTTTCTTTGACGATACTGACGGTGGCGGAGCCGGCGTTTTCGATCGCGCCGGAAACGAGGCCGGTGCCGTTGCCGGCGAGGGTGAGGGTGCGGGTGCCGCCAGCCGCGGAGGTGAAGGCGGGAGTGCCAGCGAGCCGCAATTCGCCGGCGGCGGACTCGATGCGGTAGGCGCTGCCGCCGACCTGGGCGGTGATGGTGTTGGAAAACGTGTTGGAGCCGCCGAGATTGACGATGCCGGAAGTGGGGTTGTTGCGGCCGTTCAGCGAGATGGGATTCGGGAGGGTGGTGGCGTTTTCGAGTTCGAGGCGGGCGGTGGTGGCGTTGCCCGACTGGCCGATGAGCACGTGACCCGTGCCGAGCGGGCGGCTGCCGCGGGCGCGGGCGACGGCGGGTCCGGAAGTGCCGGAGTCGATCGCGGTGGTGCCGGTGTAGCTTCCTTCGCCGTCGAAGCGGATGGGGCCGGTGCCGTTGATTTGGATGCCATCGCCGCCCTTGACCCGGCCGGTGAGCAGCAGGGGATGGGGGGAGTCATTTTCCAGGTTGAGGGTGCCGGACCATTCGAGTTCGGCGTAGATTTCGTGTTCGGTGGTGGAGGTGGCGGCGAGGTGGATGCGCGGCTGGATCGAGCCGCCATTGCCAAAACCGAGCACGAGGCGGTCGTCCGGCCAGCCGAAACGGTAGCGGGTGGCACCGTCGAGCAGGATCGCGCCGAGCGTGCGGCGGCCGGACCAATCGATGCGCTGGGCGGCGGCGGGGACGCTGCCGAAACCGGCGGTTACGCCGCCGAGGTCCGGGGCGCCGTTGGTCCAGTGGGCGGCGGTGTCCCAGAGCCGGAGTTCGGTGGTGCCGGTGGTGGTCCAATTGCTGGTTTTGGCGGCTGCGGAGCGCCAGATGCGGACCCAATCGACTTTCATGGCGTCGCGGTGACCGACCGGCCACTCGCTGGTGTTCGGGGTGCCCGGCCAGCCGCCGACGGCGTGGTTGAAGATGAGATACATCGAGGTCATCTGCGCGATGGCCGCATTGTCGGAGAAGGAGCTGACGAGATTGCCATTGAAGTAGAAGCCGACGTAGTCGTCCTCGATCCAATGGAGGCCGAAGGTGTGGTAGCTGCCGCCGAGGTCGCCGGCGGTGGTGGGATTGACTTTTCCGGCACCGGCCGCGTTGCCGCCGCCGGCCGCGCGGTAGTGGAAGGCGGTGTGGTATTCGGTTTGGGCGTAGCCGGCCCCGGCGGCGGTATCGATGGGGTATTCCATGATGTCGCATTCCGGCGGCCAACCGTCGTCGAGCCCCCAGAAGGCGGGCCAGGAGCCGGGGGTGTCGGGCAGCAGGATGCGGGCCTCGATGTAGCCGCCGTTGATCCGCTCGTTGTTGTAACCGGAGGAAATGGCCCCGGAGACGAAGTTGTTGGCGCCAGTGCCGGTGCGTTCGGCGACGAGGGAAAGCGTGCCATCGCCGAGGACCGCGTGGTCGGCCCTCATGGTGGCGTTATGATTGTGGGTGGTGCCCCACGGGTAGTTGTAGCTCCACTTGGTGAGGTCGAGGGTTTGGCCGGAGAAATCATCGCCCCACGCGTATTGCCAGTTTCCGGCGGGCAACTGGGCGCGCGCGGACGAAACGAGCGCCAGCGTGAGGGCGACGGTGAGGGAGCAAGGCCGGATCATGACTTTTTCAAAACCGGCGGCGGCGCAGCAGGGCGAGCAGGCCCAGGCCGCTAAGCAGCAAGGCGCTGGGCTCGGGAATGACCGTCAGGGTGACGAACGAGCTGCCGGTGGCTTCGGGGTTGAAGTTGCTGCCGGCGATCAGGTCGTTGTAGTTGAAGCGCCATGAATTGCCGCCGAACAGGTAACTCGCATCATCGTCGAAGCCGGTGAAGCCGCTGGTGACGGGCGAGCCGGTGTGGCTGATGAGCGAGATTTTATGACCGGGCAGCCAGGTGGGGGCATCGAGGTTGGCG
>JBIPMR010000500.1:0-3816 GCA_044369025.1 Luteolibacter sp. | reverse complement strand
AGAGCTGGATGCCGATGTTTTTCCGATAGGCGTTGTCCGCTTCCAGGGCGGCGAAGAGGTTGCCGGATTGGCCCAGCAGGACGGAGGTGGCGGCGGTGGTGCGGATGAAGGATCGGCGATTCATGGGCTTTTTCTAGGGAATCGGGCCCCCCCCGCCAAGCATTCTTCTTCCAACAGGGTTTCCCGATCCGGGCGAACTCACCTTTTCACGCCGAGGCGAAATTTTGCCTGCCCTATTGACGGCCCCGGCCCCGACAGCGATCGGATAGCCCCATGGTTTTCTCCGAAAAACAAATCGCGTCGCTGGCCCGGACGATGTCCGTCGAGCCGGTGGAACTCGCCTCGATCATCCGTCGCGGCGCCTCCCGCACCTATCAGGCGGGCGAGTATCTGTCCCACGAATCCGCGCCGCGGCTGTGGATGGGCATCGTCGAAACCGGCGAGGTGGAAATCGTCCGGGGCAACCATGGCAGCGCCACCCGCCTCGCCACGCTCACCGCCGGCACCGCCTTCAGCGAGGGCGTGATGCTCGATGATTTGCCGCACGCCGCCTCCGGCGTGGCGCTCACCGAGCTGCGGGTCTGGCTCATCCAGCGCGACGTTTTCGATGAACTCCGCACCAACAAACCCGGGGTTTTCTATCGCATGGTCGGCCACATCGCCCGGTGCCTGAGCACCCGCCTGCGGGCGGCCAACGAGCGCACGCTGGCAGGCCGGGCCCCGGTCGTCGCCACCTGGCGCAAGGAGCATGACTCGCTCGGCGAGCGCGAGCTGCCGGACAACGCCTACTACGGCGTGCAGACCCTGCGCGGCATGGAAAATTTCCCCATTTCGGGGATCCCGGTCCACCCCTTCGGCCACTTCGTGCGCAGCCTGGCGTAAGTGAAAAAAGCCGCCGCCCGCGCGAACCGCGAGCTCGGCGTGGTCCCGCACGACCGCGCCGATACGATCATCGCCGCCTGCGACGAAATCATCGCCGACAAACTCCACGAACATTTCACCATCGACATGATCCAGGGCGGAGCCGGCACCTTCCGCCATCGCCAAGGAAGCCCTCGCCACCGGCGCCAGCGTTTACGATCTCGTCCTGCAAAAAGGCTGGCTCCGCAAAGAACAGTTGGACGACCTGCTGACCCCGGCGAAAATGACCGGACCGCGATAAAAGATCGTCCCTTGACGTGCGATTCAGCCTGTGCAGGATACTGTCCAAATGACCGCGATTTCCTACACCGCCGCCCGCGAGAATCTGGCCTCCACGATGGACCGGGTTTGCAACGACCATGATCCGGTGATCATCACCCGCAACCGCGAGCAGGCCGTGGTGATGCTTTCCTTGGAGGACTACGAAGCTCTGCAGGAAACGGCCTTCCTGCTGCGCTCTCCGGCCAACGCGAAGCGTTTGATCGAGTCCGTCGAGAGCCTGAACCAGGGAAAAGGGATCCGGAAAACGCTCTCGGAACTTGAACGCGCGTGAACCTGCTTTTTTCCCCCCAAGCTTGGGACGACTACCTGCACTGGCAGCAAGTGGACCCGAAAGTCGTCAAAAAAATCCACGAGCTCATCAAGGACACGCTGCGGAACCGCCACCAAGGTCTCGGCAAACCCGAACCATTGAAACACACCTTCGTGGGCTTCTGGTCGCGCCGGATCAACTCGGACCACCGCATGGTCTATCGGATCGACGGCAAGACCCTGGAGATCGCCCAGTTGAGATACCACTACGGTGAATGAACGCCGGGTCTTCAGCCAGGCCCGCCCTCGATGATCCTAACTGTTCCGGCGGCTCCGTCCATTTCGACAAGGTCGCCGGTTTTCAAGGTCGCGGTGATGCCCGGCAGCCCGATCAAAGGGATCTCACCCGCCTCGCGCCCGGCCATCGCGCCGATGGAAATGAGCAGGTTCGACGGATCATCGCGCACGGTGGGGCTTTCGAGTTTGAGCTCCTCCAGGCTGCGATCATGCGCTGGACCAGAACGGTCGGTGCGGAGGGCGCGGGCAGGCCGCTTTCGCGGCAATACGTGAGGATCGCCTCGCTCCGCGCCGAAGCTCTTACTTCCGCGATTTTCCCCGCGACCATGGCGGGTGAAACATCGGGGTGGCTCTCGAATTGTCCGGCGAAGGAATGCCCGGCACCGTCCTCCATCGTCCCGGACGAGCGCACGGCAAACCACGCGGGGATTTCAAAACCCATTTCACCCAAACGCGCCAAAGCGGCACCTTTCCCGCCCAGGCGCGCTGGATCCGGTGTGTCGGGGTGGAGAAAAGGCATCGGCAGCCACCGTATCGTCCTCCGCTTTTGACGACAAGGCCAAGGCGGGATCAGCGTTGACGACTCCAACTTTTCCGTTCACCTTGCGCTCCGTTATCCGATTCAGGACCCTCAACTTATCATCCCCATGACCCTCATCCGTCGAATTTTCTCGGTCGTCCTCGCGGCCTCACTCGCCACCATGGCCTTCGCCCAGGACGCCAAGCTCAACATCGCCACCGTGGATATGCAGGAACTGTTCAAGCAGTACTACCGCACCAACGAAGCGCAGAAGCAAATCAACGTCGAGCGGGCCCGCATCCAGAAGGACAACAACGAGCGCCTCGCCCGCATCCGCGAGCTCGAAGGCACCCTCGCCAGCCTCCGCAAGCAACTCGAAGACCCGTCCCTCGCCGATTCCAAGAAACAAACCCTCTTCAAAGACTGGCAGACCCAACAGCAGGAAGCCATCGCCCTCGACCGCGAGCGCCGCGAATTCCTCCAACGCCGCAACCAGGCCCTCAACGAGAAAATGGTCCAACGCATGAAGGGCATTCTTGAGGAAATCCGCAAACTCGTCGAAGAAAAGGCCAAGCTCGACAACTACGATTACGTCTTCGACAAATCCGGCCTCAGCACCTCGCAAGTGCCGTTCCTGCTCTACACCAAGGACGCGACCGACATCACCGCCGGCCTGCTCAAGACCCTCAACAAGGACGCGCCTGCCGAATCCCTTCCTGCCGAAGGCGATCCAGCACCGGAAATTCCGGTTCCGACGCCTGCTCCAGGAGCCGAGTGATTTCCACAAGCCCCTGACAAATTAAGAGTTGGCATTCGCCCTCACGCTTTCCGAGCTCGCCCAATGGATCGATGGAGACATCGTCCGGGGCGGGCTCGATTTGTCTCTGACCGGGATGGCCGCGCTCGACGCCGCCACGCCCCATGACGTCAGTTTCCTTGGCAACGAAAAATATCACGCCCAGTTCCTCAACACCCGTGCCGCCGCCGTCATCGTCCCGCGGGGAGTGACCGCCGGCCCGGAAAACACCGCGCTGATCGCGGTGGACAACCCGTCGCTCGCCTTCGCCGTGGTGGTCCGCCACTTCGCCGCCGCCGCGCGGAAATTCGAACCCGGCATCCACCCGCGCGCGTTCGTCGATCCCACCGCGGTGCTCGACGCCACCCAAGTCCGCGTCCAGGCCGGCGCCGTCATCATGGCGGGAGCCACCATCGGCGACGGCTCGGACATCGGCCCGAATTCGGTGATTGGCGACGACGCCATCGTCGGCCGCGATTGCCGGATCCTCGCCAACGTCACCCTCCGCGAACGCTGCATTCTCGGCGACCGCGTCATCCTCCAACCCGGAGCCGTCATCGGCTCCGACGGCTACGGCTACGAACTCGCCCAAGGCCGCCACATCAAGATCGACCAAGTCGGCATCGTCGAAATCGGCGACGACGTGGAAATCGGCGCCAACACCACCATCGACCGCGCCCGCTTCGGCAAAACGCGGGTCGGCGAAGGCACCAAAATTGACAATCTGGTGCAAATTGGCCACAACGTCGTG
>JBIPMR010000501.1:0-3816 GCA_044369025.1 Luteolibacter sp. | reverse complement strand
GTGACCATCTTCGGTCGCAGCACTCCGGTCGAACTGGAATATTGGCAAGTCGAAAGAGCCTAATTTGTCTCGACCTGCACCTGGAAATTTACAATCACCCCTCTCCCGCATCTAAACCGCATTCATAATGGCCAAGGAAGTCGTCAAAATCATCAAGCTCCAAATCAAAGCCGGAGCCGCCAATCCATCACCTCCCGTGGGCCCGGCCCTCGGTCAGGCGGGTGTCAACATCATGGCGTTCTGTAAGGAATTCAACGCTGCAACACAGGCCCAAACCGGCGATGTGCTTCCGGTCGTGATTTCGGTTTACAAGGACAAGTCCTTCTCGTTCATCACCAAAAAGCCCCCAGCCGGCAATCTTTTGAAGAAGGCCGCGGGTCTCGCGTCCGGCTCGAAAGAGGCGAACAAGATCAAGGTCGGCAAGCTGACCAAAGCCCAGCTGATGGAAGTGGTGAAAATCAAAATGCCCGATCTCAATACCAAGGATCCGGAGGCGGCCTGCCGCATTCTTGCCGGCACCGCCCGTCAAATGGGCCTCGAAATCGAGGGCTACTAACTCAAGCAGCGTTGGCGTCCCGCCAACCAGTCTTTTCTTCAAATCTCAGCCAATGGCCTCACCGCCGGAGGCACCCCGCAGGAGGGAAAAGCTACCGCAATTTCCGACCGAACTGCTAACCAACACCAAAATGGCCAAACACCGCAGCAAACGCTACAAACAGGCAGTCGCCCTTGTCCAAGCCGGCAAGAACTACTCGCTAACTGACGCAATCACGACCGTGAAGCAATTCCCGGCACCCAAATTCACCCCGACCGTCACCCTTTCGTTCCACCTCGGCGTGGATCCCCGGAAGAGCGATCAAATGGTCCGTGGCTCGGTTTCCCTGCCACACGGCACCGGCCGCAACGTCCGCGTCGTCGTCTTCGCCCAAGGTGCCGCCGCTGAGGCCGCCATCGCCGCAGGTGCCGAGTTCGTCGGTTACGAAGACCTGATCAAGCGCGTGCAGGAAGGTTTCACCGATTTCGATTCCGCCATCGCCACTCCGGATGCGATGACCGAAGTTCGTAAAATCGCAAGGGTTCTCGGACCTCGCGGTTTGATGCCGAACCCGAAGACCGGCACCGTCACCGACGACACCGCCAGGGCGGTTCGCGAAGTCAAAGCCGGCCGCGTCGATTTCAAACTCGACAAAAACGGCAACGTTTCCGGATCGATCGGCAAGTCCTCGTTCGAGCCCTCGCAGTTGGAAGAAAACGCCCGTGCCTTTGTGGACAGCGTCGTTCGCGCCAAGCCGCCATCGGCCAAAGGCAACTACATCCAAGCCGTGACTCTCGCCGCTTCGATGCTCCCCGGCATCCCTCTGGAAGCCGCCACCTACACCAAAGCTTCAGCTTAACCCGGTAGCCAACGACCATGAATCCCGATAAGAAAATCATCATCAACGGCCTGCTGGATCGCGTCAACGCGTCTCCCTACCTGATCGTCATCGATTACACCGGCCTCACCGTGAAGCAATTCACCGAGCTCCGCAACCGTCTCGATGCCGGCGGTGCCAGCTGCACTGTTGCCAAGAACAGCTACATGCGCAAAGCAATTGCCGAAGCAGGTCTGCCTGACATCGGCAACGATCTCGTCGGCCAAATGGCCTACGTGATGGGCAGCAGCGAGGTGTTCTCCGCCGCCAAGGTCATCAAGAATTTCGAAAAGGAATTCAAGAAGCCCGAGATGAAGGTGGGTATCCTTGGCAATGCCGTGCTCGACACGGACAAGCTCCGCGCTATCGCCGATATCCCGTCCCGCGAGGCGGTTCTTTCCCAACTGCTTGCCACGATCCTCGAGCCTGCCACCCGCATCGCCCGCATCGTGCAAACCAAATTCAACCCGGAGGGCGAAAGCTCGGCCGAAGAAACCCCAGCCGTGGAAGCTGCTGCCGAAGCGGCGCCAGCCACCGAAGCCGAAGCCGAAGCGCCCGCTGCCGAAGCCGAAGCACCCGCTGCTGAAGCCGAAGCACCCGCTGCTGAAGCTGAAGCACCCGCTGCTGAATAACCAACAATCTGACAGGATGGTGGCAGCGGCTCCCGTTGCCACCTGAACCCACAATGGTTCCTCGTCGGGGCAGCGGCTGCTGTTCTGAAATCCCCGAAGGCTTCGGGGGCGACGATACCGCACAAGGAGAATACAAAAATGGCTAATATTGACACACTGATTGAAGAACTCGGCAAGCTCACCGTTTTGGAAGCTGTCGACCTGGTTAAAAAACTTGAAGAGACCTGGGGCGTTTCCGCCGCAGCACCTGTCGCCGCCGCCGGCCCTGCCGCTGTCGCCGAAGCCGTCGAAGAGAAGACCGAGTTTGACGTGGTCCTCACGGATTGCGGCCCGAACAAGATTGCCGTCATCAAGGCAGTCCGCGAAGTCGCTCCTGGACTGGGTCTTGCAGACGCGAAGAAGCTCGTCGAGAGTGCCCCAGCGAAAATCCTCGAAGGCGTTGCCAAAGACGCCGCCGAAACTGCCAAGAAGAAGCTCGAAGAGGCTGGTGCCAAAATCGAACTCAAGTAACACCGATTTGCTTTTTTCCCGGGGTGGAGCAATCTGCCCCGGGAATTTTTGCCGTGACCGGCGCGAAATTCTAACGATACAACCCAGGGTTTCGCGCCGATTCCGACACTAATTTTCATTTGAGATCCACCCTGCCTGAGACCGGTTACCGGCTCGGGCTCAATTTGTAAGAAGAATACCACTAAACGCCATGGCTGAACGTCTCTATTTCGGGAAATTCGAAGAAGTCATCGAGCCACCTAACCTCATTGAGGTTCAGAGTCGCTCCTACGATGAATTCCTTCAGAAGGAAGTGCTCCCCAGCGAGCGCGCGGATGCCGGACTCCAAGCGGTTTTCCGCGAGGTGTTCCCCATCAAAAGCTACGACGAGGCGATCGAACTCGATTTCGTCGCTTATGACATCGAAGATCCCAAGATCACGTCCCTCGACTCGCTGCGCAACAGCGAGAGCTTCAGCGCGGCACTTTATGTGACTTTCAAGCTGAAAGACGAGACCGGCACCAAGAAGGAGCGCGTCTACATGGGCGAGCTGCCGATGATGACCCGCCGTGGTACCTTCATCATCAACGGTGCCGAGCGTGTTATCGTTTCCCAACTTCACCGTTCGCCCGGTATCTGCTTCGAAACCTCGCAGCACCTTAACGGCAAACTTCTTCATTCGTTCCGCATCATTCCTGACCGCGGATCCTGGCTCGAAGTGCAGTTCGACACCAACGATCTGCTCTATGTCTATCTCGACCGCCGCCGCCGCCGCCGTAAGTTCCTCGCCACCACGTTCCTGCGCGTGCTCGGCTATCCCACGGACCGCGACATCGTCAGCCACTTCTATTCTCCCGAAGCGCTCGCCCTCAGCGAAGCGATGGACGAAGGCGAACTCGGCCACAAGGTGCCTTTCGAGGACATCCTCGATGGCGAACTAACGGTTGCGAAGGCCTACGAGCCGCTCACGATCGGCATCGTCCGCCAGCTCCTGGCGCTCGGGCACAAGAACGTCGAAGTCATCGACGGCCGTGAAGATGAAATTTTGCTCAAGTCGCTCCGCAAGGATCCGGCGAAGGACGAGGAATCCGCGCTCAAGGATATCTATCGGAAACTCCGTCCGGGAGATCCACCGACCGCCGCCAACGCTCGCGCCTTGCTCAAGCGTCTGTTCTTCGATGCAAAGAAATACGACCTCACCCGCGTCGGTCGTTACAAGATCAACCAGAAGCTCGGTATCCAGGTGGATTCCGACCAACGGATCATGGTTCCCGAGGATTTCC
>JBIPMR010000499.1:0-3818 GCA_044369025.1 Luteolibacter sp. | reverse complement strand
AGATCGGTGGTTCCCTGGAATCCCACCCGGTCAAAGGTGAAAGCTCCGGTGTTGCCCGTGTTGTCGGTGAAACTCGCGCCGGCGAACTCCAGCGATGTCGTGATGATCAATTCATCCAGGGCATTGCGTTCGAGGGTGAATGCGAAATTATAGACCGCCGAGGAGAGCGGCGAAGTGGCGGCGGGCAAGGGTTGGATGCCGGCAGGTCCGCCACCCGAGGTGCTGGCGAAAACCGTGGTGTTTGGAAGAACCCGCTCTTGCGGCGATCCGGTGCCATACGCAGCCGCGCACTGGACGAAATAACCAAGCCAGCCGTTAGTGAGGTGCGGGATCAGCATCATGAAGTCACGGCGCAGCGACTTCAGGCGCCGTCACCGGCACCCTGACATTCTGAAATGTGGTGATGCGGGGCCTGCCTGATGCCGCATCCAAATAGGCAAACATCAGGTAGCCCTTGTTGGGGAGAAATCGAAGCATGGTCTCACTGGCGCTCCTCCAGTTCCCATCCTGCTGGAATTGAAACGCCACTTGCGCCATGTTGAAATCATCGCGTTTCGTGGGACTGGCCACCCCGGAAAAGCTTCCGGGTTTGAGCATGATTTTACTCTCTCCAATCACAAAACGAATGTCCTGACTGTGGAAGTTTGCCACAAACGCACCCCCATCGGGGAAATTCTTGGGAGTGTCTTCAACGACGAAAACCCGCCACGGTAGGGTATTCGGAGCCTTCGGCGCCGGTATGAAAACGAGCATCGCTGACTTCACATTCTCAGGAATGCTCGCGATGGCGGCGGGTTGGTGATCCCCCGCCTGAAGGAAACTGAAGTGATTCGTCTTCGAGAAGCATGCTGTTTCCTCGGATAGCGAACCCGTCGGAACGGCGATCGGAAACTCGGCTCCATCCGCTGACAACGCAAGCATGGCAGGCATCGCGATCCCCGTCTCCAAGCTGGCAAAGCGGCACTTCACCATCCGCACGCCCTGGGCGTTCCCAGGCGGTGCGGAGGGGAGGAGACAAACGGAAACCGCAAGGATGGTCTTTCGCAGGGCGAACCGGCTGCTCGTGTTAGATCTCATTGTTGTTCAACCAGCGGAAGGATTTGATGATGAAGCGACGACCAAAAGTCTTGTTGGAAAAGCTCACCAGCGACCCGACCGACTTGTCCACCGCATCTGCGGGGTCAATCCAATCCGGAGTCCGCTGAACGACAGCTTCACAGGTGGCACTGGCCACCATCCTGCCCGCAGCGTCGCGGGACTCACCGTAGCCACGGATGCAGAACGTGTCGGAACGTGCGGTCGCCGCGTTTCCCAAAACATTGACAAGGTCGGCCTGGGTGAGATAGCCGGGCGCGCCTTGATAGCTCGGGCCGATGCCTGCAGTTCCATTGACATGCTTGTGGTTGGCCACCGCTGCCGGGGGGATTTCATAACCGGCATTGGCGGTAGAAGCGATCGAATGATTGAGATTGGAATCATCAATCGCCTGTTGGAGAGCCCCTTGCTGGGACATTCCATCAGTCCCCGCCCCGAGGCGGCGGTTGATGAATTCCGCCATCGAGAGGAAGGGCCCCCGGAGGCGGACTTGTTTGACGATGTTCTCGGCAAGCGTCTGGAGCTCGGAATCCGAATACTCGCGCGGGCCAAGCCAAAATCCGGCGACTGGATCCCCGCCATCCGCCGCAGAGTCCGATGCGGGCATGCGCATCCGGCTGATGCGGACCTTGCCGTTAGCCGTCGGTTTCAATCCACTGAGACTGGTGGCGATTCCTCCCGCCGGACGTTGGTTGGCGACGGACTGTGAGTCATGGATTGACGCCAGCATCGCTTTCCAAGCGGGCACCGAAGTGGAATTGATATTGAAGGCCCCGTCCATCGTCTGCCAGGCGGAAATGCTCTTGTAGGCGGTGGACCGGGTCACCGCCGTGGCAAAGTCAGTCGAACTTTTACCGGCCAACAGGCCGAACGAGATCCGGGGATCGGCCAGCGGTTCGCCTTGCGAAAAGGCAGCGGCCACTGTTTCGGCATCTTTACCCGTGCCAAAGTTACCGGTCTGATCGCCGAGACCCGAGAAGTAAAATCCATCATAAAGGGCGAGATTGCTCAGAAACGAATGGTCGAGGTAGTTGTAGCCACCGGGACCAAGTTCCGAGATCTTGTCGGTCGAAACAAGCGGGTGCGCCCACGAATTGCCAATGGGTTGGGCGAAGCGAGGCAGATAGCCGGAGGCACCACCGGGGTTTGCACCGTTGAGACCGGCCAATGTCTGAATGGGCGCAAGAGGAATATCATAGAGCGTCCCGAATTTCGTGCCGTTGAAGCTGGTGTTTCCAGTGACGAACAACGAGCGGTCCTGTGCGTCGAGCGAAAGCAGGTCGGTCGCGTCGTTTTCGTCGACAGGCAGAAGATCAAGTTCATGGGAGTGATTGGCGGCATGTTCCGTAATCATCTTTTGGGAAGAGGTGCCGATACTGCCGTGAGCGAAAGCCCATGGCTTTCCGGCGAACCGGCCGTCCTTGTTGGATGGGTCCCGGCCACCCGAGGTGTTCCTGGCCTGGGCCGTTAGCAGCGCAAATGGCTTCACGTTGGCCATCGCACCGAGCGGGGTGGTCGAACTGTCCCTGAGCTGTGCGATCGTGAGCCCGCCGGATTTCGGATAGCGCATTGGGGTCGCTGATCCGCCATCGCTGAGGAACTTCTGAAGACCATCCTTGGTTTCGTAGTCCATCTCGATGGCGCTCACCTTCTTCTTGGCGGCGCCCGCAACCGTGCCCGATAGCTGAACGACAAACTTGTGGTTGTTGCGGGGAATGCTGATTGGCGCGAACTCCACATGAATCTTGTCGCTGATCGCCACAACCAGATCTCCGAGCCATCCTCCGGCCCCTGCGGATTTCCCGTCAGGATCGCCCAGCCAATCGAGGCTGTAACCCACACCGAATCCTCGCCACCCCGGCATGGCTTTGATGGCGCTGGTGAGGCTGGTTCCGTCTTTTGCCAGATGGTTGTCCCAGAATTCCTGCTTGCCGGACTTTTCCCGTTCGACTTCCTGGGCCCATGTGGACTTCGGATCAATGTAGGGCGAAAACATAATCACCTCGCCCGGTAGCAATCGGAAGGATGTGGAACCAGGCTTGCTGCCCGACTTCGTGTGTAAGCTCATTGCGAAAATCTTGCTCTGGCCTCGATTTCCCAGGGTATTGTCTGCGGTCATCATCTCAAATGGCACGGGATCGACGCTTTGCTTTTTGCTGTTGCGAAACACCTGCATGGCGAAAGGTATTCCGATGAACTCCACGTTCATGGCGTCAAACTCGAGGGCGACGTTGTAGGGGTTGTGCAAGGTAATGATCGGTGTGTAGATCATCTGCAGCTCGTAGTCATAGGGAGTTTTCTCGAAGATCCGGTCGTGCGCACCGCGCATTCGAAGCGCCTTTTGCGCGGCAGTAAGACGGGTGCCCACATAGGCGGGAAGGTTTGGATAGATGTCCCGGACCGTCAGGCTGAAAAGCATCTGCACCTTGGCGATCGTAGGCATGAGCACCACTCCGGGAGGAGGCTCCCGATTGACCACGGGGGTCGCCGAAGCGCTCGTTCCCGGAGTTGAAGCACTCCAAGCCGATGGTGCCATCGTCTTGAGAACCGGCACGTTTCCATCTTTCATGAGATTGGAAGTATCCTTGTAGAGCGAGGCAAACTGCTTCAAGGATTCCCATTGCGGTTCGGATGGACCTCCCGAACTTGGCATCACGGATCGCGTCGTGTAGAGTCCTTTCCCCGCATATTCCGGGGGCAGGGCCGCAGAGTTGGTTAGAAGC
>JBIPMR010000497.1:0-3820 GCA_044369025.1 Luteolibacter sp. | reverse complement strand
CCTGAATCGCTTGATTTTCGCAAAAACGTCGGGCCACGATGTTTGCCTTCGGCTGACTGCCGCGAGGGAAAACCAAGGAAGATCACCGAAGAGGTCGCTCAAGTGAGCGCCATTCGAGTCAGTGTGGCTACTACCCGGTTATCGGTCTTGTCAGGGGCAGGAGAAGCTGGCCGACAAGATCGGCAACGGGTTTCGGATGACGGAGAGATGGCCGCGCTGCATGGTGGTGGTGGCGGCCATTTATTCGGCGTTCAGGCACTTTCGGCATCCACCGTGAAGTCATCAAGAATGCCGCCGCCTGCGGCCGGGTTCTCACCTCGGCGGGGCCGGACGACCGCAACACCCTCGGCGATCCAGACCCTGTGGCTCCGGTGGAAATACCGGCATCGGTTCAGGGGAACCAACTCCGCACGGTGTTGCCGCCATGGTCACACGGCCCTTCGCGTTAACCCGAAAGGATGACACGCCGTCCCTTGCCGGGATTGACGATCCATGGTTTCCTGATTCATGGAGTATTTCCGATTCAACAAGCCACTGCCGAGTCTGATGTCAGGACTGCTGTTAGGTCTTTCATCATGTGTCGCGGCGGAGGCGGAGCCACAACGTTTTGTGATCCGCGATTTCGGCGCGTTGGCCGATGGCAAGACGCTCAACACCGCGGCCATCCAGAAGGCGATCGACGCCGCCGCCGCAAAGGGAGGTGTCGTGGAAATCCCGGCCGGCACCTGGCTCAGCGGCTCGGTTTTCCTGAAACCCGGGGTGGACCTGCACCTCGCCAAGGACGCGGTGCTGCTAGGCTCGACCCGGATCGAGGACTATCCGAAAAGGGAAACCCGCATCGAGGGGCACTTCGAACCCTGGCGCATGGCGCTCGTCAACGCGCAGCAGATGGACCGGGTGCGGATCGGTGGGGAAGGGGTGCTCGACGGCAATGGCATCACTTATTGGGCGAAGTTCTGGCAGCGCCGCCGGGAGAATCCGAACTGCACCAATCTTGAGGTGGAACGCCCGCGTCTGATGTTCATCGACCGCTGCACCGACGTGCGCGTCGAGGGGATTTCCCTCAGATATTCCGGTTTCTGGAACCTGCACCTTTACCGCTGCCGGGATGTGCTCATCGAGGGACTCTCCATCACTGCTCCGACGAGACACACGAAGCACCGCAATTACATGACCGCCGGCATCCTCAAAAACATGGTGGAGGAATCGATTGTTAGGAACCAGCCGGTCAAGGACAACATCCTCGGACCCAGCACCGACGGCATCGATATTGACAGCTCGCAGCGGGTGACGATCCGGAAATGTTATATCTCGGTGAATGATGACAACATCGCGCTCAAGGGCAGCAAGGGGCCGCTCGCCGATCAGGACAAGGACAGCCCGCCGGTGGAGGACATCCTCGTCGAAGACTGCGAATTCGGGGATGGCAACGGCATGATCACCTGCGGCAGCGAGGCCACCGTCATCCGCAATGTCACCGTGAAAAACTGCCGCATCACCGGCGATGCCACGATGCTCACCCTCAAGCTCCGGCCCGACACGCCGCAGCTTTATGAGAACATCCTGATCGATGGCGTGACGCTGGAAGGCGGCATGGGGCGCATTCTCAACGTCGCGCCCTGGACCCAGTTTTTTGATCTGAAAGGCCACGCCCCGCCGAGCCGGACGGTGAGCAACATCACCCTGCGCAACGTGCGCGGCGGGTTCCACACGCTCGGCACGCTGGGTGGGAATCCGGGTGACACGCTGAAGAACATCACGCTTGAAAACATGGATCTCCAGCTCGTCGAAAAGGACTTCACGCCCGGGGAGGTTGAAAACCTGTTATTCAAAAACGTGACCGTGAACGGCGCGCCTTTTCCGACGCCCTAGGCGGGCTCAGGGTTTCCCGATCACCTTCACCGCCGCGGGTGGCAGGCCATCGAGCTTGGCGGTGACGGTGATTTCACCCGCTCCGGTGGCACGCAGGATCGCCAGCGCGCGGCCTTGGAATGCCCGGCGTTGGTCCGCTTGGAAGGGCTCGATGCTGACGACCGAGCCGCTGTCCACGGCGATGATTTTTCCGGGGCCGGTGACGGTGAACCGGACGAGGTCGCCGGCAGTGGGAACCACCGTGCCGTTTTCATCCAGCAGCTGGATTTCGAGATGCGCGACCTCGTCGAAACCGGTGCCGAGGGTTGGTTGATCCGCGAGGATCGCGAGTTTTGTTAGCTTGCCCGCCGTGCGGAGCGTGTCGCTGGCGACTTCCTTGCCAGCGTTGAGGGCGACCGCCGTGAGCGTGCCGGGCTGATAGGGAATCTTCCAGTTGAGTGATCCGGCGTCCTTGCGGGTCGCTTTTTTCCCGAGGGATTGGTCGTTGAGGAACAACTCAACTTCTTCGGCGTTGCTGTAAACCTCCACATTCTCATCCTGCGCGCTGGGCCCCTCAGGCGTCCAGTCGTGGAACAAGACCTGGCGGCGCTTCCATTCGAGGCCTTCATAGCCCGGGTCTGCGGGCGTGGCCGCCGTCATGCCGATCCGCCGCAGCGCGCGCACCACCGGCTTTTCACTCCACCAACTTTGCCGTTCGAATCCGCGCGGTTGGACAAAACCCGCGCGGTCTAGCAGCCCGGCGTTGAACACGGTGAGCGGCCAGCTTCGCGACTCGCCGAGGTAGTCAATGCCGACCCATAAAAACTGTCCCGAGTGCTGCGGATGGTCGCGGCAGGCGAGCCAGGTGGAGCGCTCGTGGCCTTGCTCGGTGCCGACGATTTTGCGGCCGGGTTGGGCTTTCCATGCCTCTAGCAATTCCTGGTCGCGGTAGTTGGTGCCGATCACGTCGAGCATGTCGGCCAGGCCGTTTTCATAATCGCCGGAAACATTCGGTCTGAAAAGTCCCTGAGTGACCGGCCGGGTGGGGTCGAGTTCATGGCAGATGGCCACCAGTCCGCGGAGAATGGGTTTGGCGAGATCCGGCTTCTGGGTGTCGTGAATTTCATTGCCCACGCTGTAGAGGATCACGCTCGGGTGATTGCGATCGCGCCGGACGCCGTCGCGCAGGTCGGTGTGCGCCCATTCCTGGAAAAAGCGATGATAGTCGTGGGGATTCTTCGGCTTGGTCCAGCAGTCGAAGAACTCCAACATCACCAGCATGCCGATGCGGTCGCAGAGATCGAGAAACTCCGGCGCGGGAGGATTGTGGGCGGTGCGGATGGCATTCACGCCCAGCTCCTGCAAGCGCTTGAGCCGGCGCTCCCAAACCGCGAGTGGCACGGCCGCGCCGACAGCTCCACCATCGTGATGCAGACAGACGCCTTTGAGTTTGAAATTTTTGCCGTTGAGGCTGAATCCGGTTTTCGAATCAAACACCGCCGCGCGGATGCCGAAGGGCGTGCTGACCTCGTCGAGCACCGTCTCGCCGGACAGGATGCGGGTGACGAGCGTGTGGAGCTGCGGCGCTTCGAGATTCCACAATTGCGGTTTGAGGATCCGGATCTGTTGGGCGAGGCTGTTAGTTTGTCCGGCGGCAAGCGTGATGCCGGAGTCGGTGGAGGTGACTGTTTTGCCGTCGGGCGCGAAGAGGGTGGAGCGCAGGGTGATTTCCGCGGGCGCCTGGGTGAGATTGGCGAGTGAGGTCTGGATATTCACCGTGGCCGACGTTTCAGCGACTTCCGGCGTGGTGATGAAAACTCCCCAGGGTTGCACATGCACGGGGTGGGCGCTGACGAGACGGACGTGGCGATAGATTCCCGCACCGGAATACCAGCGCGAGGCGGGCTGGGCGGAGGTGTCGGTTTTCACGACCAGCAGGTTTTCCGCGCCGGGCTTGAGGTGGGCGGTT
>JBIPMR010000498.1:0-3820 GCA_044369025.1 Luteolibacter sp. | reverse complement strand
ACCAAAATCCAGGTGGACAGCAACGCCGTGCTTGCGCTGAACGTCGGCGGCAGCGGTGAATTCACTTCGTCCAACATCGCCAGCCTCACCGCGCTGGGCACCGCGTCCGGTGGCTTCAGGTCTGGCTCCAAGCTCGGCCTCGACACCACCAACGCCGGCGGCAGCTTCAGCTACGGCAACGTGCTCGCCAATCCGAACGCCGGCGCTAACGCCCTCGGCCTGCGCAAACTCGGCAGCGGCACCTTGATCCTCGACCAGGTCAATACTTTCACCGGCGGCACCGTCGTCGAAGGCGGCACTCTCAAAATCGTCAAACCCGGCGGCATCCACACCAATGCTCTGGTGATCAATTCCGCCACGACCTTTGATGCCGATTTCTCCGCTCTCGTCGCCCCGGGTCAAATCACGAACACCACCACCGGAACCGGCACCATCAGCGCTACGCCACCGAATGCCTCCCAACTCAGCTTTACCTCCCTAACACTCACCAACTTCGCCGGAACGATCAACGTCAAGCCCAGCCCCGCAAACAACGGTCGCGTGGATTTCAACGGTCTGATCGGCACCGGCTCCATCCTGAACATCGAAAACGGCGCGACGGCCCGTCTAGCCAACTCCACTGCCACCTACAGCGGCATCACCATCAACGTGACCGGACAAGGTGGGAGCGGTCCCGGTGCCCTCCGGCTTCAGGACAACACCCTCGACTCCACATGCGCCGTGAACCTGCTGGGAGATGCCTCCATCGGCAGTTTCATCGTCACCTCGGTCATTGATGCGGTCATCGCCGACGGTGGCAACGGCTACAGCCTGACCAAATCCGGAGACAGCACTCTAGTCCTCACCGCCACCAACACCTACACCGGTGACACCAACGTCAACGGCGGCACCCTGCGCATCAGCAAGCCCTACCTCGCGAATGCTTCGGACATCGTCATCGGTGCCGCCGCCATCCTCGACCTCAACTTCGATGAAAGCGGCGGGGCGGTCAGCGACACCGTCAGCACCCTCACCATTGACGGCGTCCAGCAAGCCGCCGGTGTTTACGGAGCTACCGGATCGGGCGCACCCATGCCCAACGACACCCACTTCGCCGGCAGCGGCACGCTCACCGTGCTGAACGGCCCGGCCCCAGCCGGCGGCTTCGCCACCTGGGCCAGCGCCAACGGCATCGCGGGCCAGCCCTTCGATGGCGACTTCGATAACGACGGCCTCTCCAACGGCGTCGAATACGCCCTCGGCAAGAGCCCTACCGTGTCCAGCCAGCCTCCGGGCACCTTGGCAGGCAATATCCTCACCTTCACCAAGGGCGCGGACGCCATCGCCAGCAGCGACGTCTCCTGGGTGATCGAAACCTCGACCACGCTGGCGGCAGGCTCGTGGACCGCGGAGGTGACCCAGGCTCCCGGTGACGCCGCCGCCACCATCGGCTACACCTTCACCCCGGGCACCCCGGTGAAAAAATTCGCCCGTCTCAAGGTGGTCCAAAATCCCTGAGCGATCTTTTTCCACCAGCGCTGATCGACAACACCCGGTGATGATCAATCCTAGTCCAACCCCTGAAAAACAAACCCATGAGATCCAGTAGATTCAATCGTTTCATTGCATTCGCTTCGCTCACCCTTCTCCCGGGTGCTCTTTTCGCTGCAGATCGCGTCCGCAACAACACCGCAAACAATCTCATCAGCGACAGCGCCTGGACCACCACGCCCGCGCCAGGCGCCTCCGACCGCGCCATCTGGAACAGCGCTTCAATCGGCGGAGCTACCACCCTCGGTGGAGATGCATCCTGGCAGGGCATTCTGGTCGGGAGTGCCACTCCGACCTCAGGCCCCTTGTTCACCAACACCGCCAATCCCTCCGCCTTCACCCTCACTCTGGGCTCCGGCGGTATCGATCTGAACAATGGGGGTAACACCAACCGCGGCATCACTTTTGAGTCCAATACCAGACTCAACCTGGCGGCGAACCAGACATGGAAACTCGGTCTTGGCTCATCGACTGCAGCCAACCTCGTGGTCAGCAGTGTGATTTCCGGCACAGGCGCCCTTGCCATCACCCGCGATGCCGCCTCAAGCAACCTCTTGCAACTCAACGGCGCCAACACGTTCACCGGTGGCTTCACCCTCAATTCCGGTGCCGTTGTCACCCTCGGTGTGGCTGCGGTGATTTCAGGAGGCAACACCACTTCCAGTGCCTTGGGCTCCTATGACGGAACCCAGTTCCTCACGCTCAACGGCGGACGCATCAACAGCGGAAACTTCAGCTTCCACGCCCGAGATGCCAAAATCAACGGCGATTTCACCTTCGTCACCACGGCCCGCACGGACTTCCAAGGTGGCTATGATCTGCAAAACGGCACCCGCACCATGACGCTCACCCGCGGTGCGACTGCGGCCAATACCGTCATCCAGGGTGGCAACGTGGCGCTGCGCTTGAGTAACATCAGTGGCACAAGCTTCAGCAACGGAACCCTGCGGCTCGCCGCGGATGCCGGCATTACCGGGGCCAATTTTGTGCCGGTGATCGCCGTTGCTGGCACCACCTTCACGGCCAACGCGGGCCTCACCCTCGGTCCCAAGGTGATTTATTCCGCCGGCACCGGAACCCTCAATGGTGCCACCACCGTGCCGAGTGTGACGCTGGAAGCCGGATCCTACTGGAACTTGGCGGAAGGTGCCGCCATTCGCAACCCACAGGTCAACTCGCTCGCCGGCGCGGGCACCGTTCTGCCAGTGGGCACCGCTACCGCCGGCACCGCTTACACTTTGACCATCAAAGGGAACAGCGGCACCGTCTCGGATTTCTCGGGTTCCGTCGTCAACTCGGATACCACCACGTTCGCGACTTCGACGGTCGGCATCGTGGGCGTGACCAAGGAGGGAAGCACCACCCAGATCTTCTCCGGCAGCAACAGCTACACCGGCCCCACGATCATCAACGGTGGCAGCTTGGTGGTGAATGGCAACATCTCCACCAGCAGCCTGACCACGGTCAATACCGGCGGCACTCTCGCGGGATCGGGGACCGTGGGATCGACCTCGGTGCTCGGCGGAACATTCGCTCCTGGCAATAGCATTGATGATCTCAATATTGTCGGTGACCTCACGCTTGGCCCCATCAGTTCCAGCAACTTTGAAATCAGCGCCGCCGGCAATAGTTCCGACCTCGCGATTGTCTCCGCGCTGCTCAACTTCGGCGGGACTCTCAATGTTTCCAACATCGCGGGAGTTCTGGCTCTTGGAAATACCTTCAATCTGTTCGACTTCGCCTCCAAGAGCGGCACTTTCAGCACGGTCAATCTGCCGACACTCAGTTCCGGGTTGGGATGGAATCAGGACAATCTTTATACGACCGGGGTGATCTCGGTGATCCCCGAGCCTGGCGCGGCTCTGCTTGGAGGTTTGGGACTGCTCGTTCTGCTGCGCCGCCGCCGCTGATCCCGGGGCTCCGGCCTGACATCAATCGACGACCGATCACACCCACGCCCCCATTGCGATTTGGGCGATGCAGCGCAGCGCCTGCACCCCCCAAACGAATTTCCAGCAATCCACAGCTGGCGGAACCGATCGCCAAGTCCGGCCGGGTCCTCACAGATAGTTTACCGCCGGTCGGGCGCGTGACGTGAAATCGCACCTCGCTGCCGCAAGATCGCCCCTTGGGTCAGCGACGGTTTTTCGGCTACTTAAATTGGTTCAACGAAAAACTTTGGTGGCTTCGGCGCTGCAGGGGGCGATGTGATTGAAGTCACCGTCACCAGCGTTGCGGCTATCGGGGGCTTTGCCGTGTTGTTGCCGCCAGGGTTCCGTAAACCCGCCAC
>JBIPMR010000496.1:0-3824 GCA_044369025.1 Luteolibacter sp. | reverse complement strand
AGACGACAATGATCCCCACCAGTGTGATCACCGACCGCGAGACGATGCGGACCGATCCGCCGGACATCCTGCTGACCAACTACAAGATGCTCGACTACCTGCTGATCCGCCCGAAGGACCGGCAGCTGTGGAGTAAAAACGGCCCGGACACGCTGCGCTACGTGGTAGTGGACGAACTGCACACCTTCGACGGCGCACAAGGCACCGACCTCGCGTTGCTGCTGCGCCGGCTGCGCGCACGTCTCGGCACCCCGGTGCAGGGCCTGATCTGCGCGGGTACCTCCGCCACGCTCGGAGGCAACGCGGACACCGCGCCGCTGCGCGAATACGCACGGCAGGTGTTCGGCTTCGACTTTCCGGCGGATGCGGTCGTCACCGAGAACCGCCTCACCGAGTCAGAGTTCCTTGGCAGCAGCCCGATCGAACATCTCCTGCAACCACGCCCGGACTTCGCCGAGGTATTGGCGCAGGGACAATACCGCAGTCAGGAGGAAGCCGTCGCCGCGTGGTTCCAAGTATTTTTCCCGACCGAACCCGAGCCGGACGATGTGTCCGACTCCGAGTGGCGGCGGCACCTCGGTGTCCTGCTCAAGAAGCACCTGCTCTTCGTCAATCTGGTGAAGCTGGTGAAGGGCGGCATCGTGCCGCTGGCGGATCTCCAACAACAGATGCAGGGACCGCTGCCGGAAAGCGCCCGTCCGGTGATCGCCCAGGTGCTCGACGCGTTGCTCTCGCTGGTGGCATGGGCGCGCGATCCCCATGACCGGCCACTGGTAACTTTGCGTGTGCAGGTATGGATGCGCGAGCTGCGCCGCATGGTGGCCAGCGTGCGAGCCAAGTCCGCAGACATCGAGCTGATCTCCTCCAATGACGTGCGCCCGCAGGAAGGCCGCCTACATCTTCCACTGGTGCAATGCACGGACTGCCACTGCAGCGGCTGGCTCAGCCGGCTCCCGGCAGGACAATCGCTGTTGTCTCGCGATCTTGATCTGATCTATAGCTCCTGGTTCGCCAGCCAGCCGGAGATCGTCCGGCTCTACTCCACCCAAGGTCTCTCCCAACCGCAGGTGCAAGGCATGACCCAACGCCTCTGCGCCACTTGCGGGGTGCTCAACTTCGATGGAGAAACCTGCAACTCCTGCGGCAGCGAGGAGATGATTGACGTCTTCCGGGTCACGGCCACACGGACGAGCAACCGTCAGAGCGGGCCGACGAGCACGTGGCACGACCCGGCCTGTCCCGCCTGCGGTGGAAACAGGTCCATTCTGCTCGGTGCGCGCAGCACGACACTCGGATCGGTGGTGATCGAGCAGACCTGGTCCAGCCCTTACAACGACGACAAGAAGCTGATCGCCTTCTCCGACTCCGTTCAGGACGCCGCCCATCGCGCCGGGTTCTTTACCGCGCGAACCTACCTAAACACAGTGCGCACGGGGCTCTCACGAGTGATCGATCATGTGGCACAGCCGGTGTGCGGCTGGAATGACTTCCTCGCGGCGGCGCGCGATCTCTGGTCTCAGCCCGGCTCCGCACTGGTGATGGACCAGCAGAAGTTTGTTTCCGAGTTCATCGGTTCCAACATGCTGTGGCAGAAGGACTGGGCCGAACACTTGCAGAAGGATGGTCAATTACCCAAGAACAGCCGCCTGCCGGAGCGGGTCCGCAAGCGTCTATCCTGGCAGGCCTTCGCGGAGTTCACCTATCTGAGCCGCGGCCGCAACCTGGAAACGATAGGCAAGGCCGTGCTGTCACCTCCCGCCGATGCGGTGCGCCGTGCCGCCTCCGCGGTGCTGCCGGTGTTGCGGGAGCAATACGGCCTGCGCCACCTTGATGAGAAATCTTTGTTCCAATGGCTATGGGGTTTCCTGATCCACCTCAAGACCCGGGGCGCGGTCACGCACCCGGAGATGGCCACCTTCATGGAGGACGGGAATGTTTTTGCCTTCGCCCGGACGGGCCGCCGCAGTGAATGGCTGCCGGGTATCGGGCCGCGCGCCGCACAACCGCGCTTCCTCTGTCTGGGTGGTCCGAACCAAGGGTTCGACCGTCTCGTTTCCGCGCAAAGCCGCACCTTCTATCAGGTATGGCTGGAGGCCATCTGTCAGCGCGTGGGTCAGTTGTTACCGAAGAACGGAGAGGCCGACATCTATGGGGCTGCGATCGACGCACTGGTGGCTGAGGACTTGCTCACGCGAGTGAACGGCCAGCACGGAGATGTCGTCGGTCTGAATGCCGCCAAACTCCTGCTGGACAAGCGCGTGACGCGGATCGTCTCGACGCAGGGTAAGCGCGGACTCTCCGTTCCGTCGGAGCTGGCGGACGAGCTGCTAGGCATGCCTTGCTTGCAAGCGCCGCAGGAGATTTATGCGGAAAAGCTGGACGGCGAGCATTGGTTTGCCCGCCAGTTCAGCCGCGGTGACCTGCGCCGGATCTTCTCGGCGGAGCACACCAGCATGCTGGAGCGGGACAAGCGCGAGGCTCTGGAGCAGCGCTTCAAGAGCAAGCAGCCGCAGCCGTGGTATGAAAACCTGCTCTCCGCCACTCCCACCCTCGAAATGGGCGTGGACATCGGTGACTTGTCTTCGGTGATGCTGTGTTCGGTACCGCCGAACCAGGCGAGCTACCTGCAGCGCATCGGTCGCGCCGGACGCCGTGACGGCAATGCGTTCGCCTCGACTCTGGCAGACGGTGCCAGCCCACATGATCTGTATTTCTTTGAGGACACCGAGGAGATGCTCAGTGGCGAGGTCACACCGCCAGGGATCTTTCTCAAGGCTCCGGAGGTGCTGCGCCGCCAACTGCTCGCCTTCTGTCTCGATAACTGGGTGGGCACCGGTATCCACGTGAAGGCCTTGCCCGACGAGACCAAGGAAGCACTCGACGCCTACGACGCCAACGACCAGAAGCGTTTCCCCTACATCTTCCTAACCTACATCCAGGAGAATGAGACCGAGCTTCTGGCGGGCTTCAAGGCACTGCTGGGCGAGGATCTTGATGACCGGGTGGACCGCCGCCTCACTGAGTTCATGGAGGGCACCGAGCAGGAGGATCCGCTGCGCCTCCGCCTGCTCAATCATCTGGAAGAGTTGGCGGGCGAGCGCAAAGGGTATCGGGAACGCGCCGAGCGACTCAAGAAACGCATCGCCGATCTGAAGAGGCTACCGCAGGACGAGGCCGTAAAGGAGGAGACCGAACAGAGCCAACTCGAACGGCAGAAGGCGCTCGGACTCATCAGGGAAATCAACAAGCGTCACCTGCTGGAAGCGCTCACCGACGCCGGCCTCATCCCCAACTACGCGTTCCCCGAAGCCGGGGTGGAGCTCAAGTCCGTGCTCTGGCGGAGACGCACCGACGATGACCCGGAGGACGCCGGTGCCTACATTTCCCTGCCCGCCGAGAAATACGAGCGATCCGCCCAGTCCGCGCTCTCGGAGTTCGCGCCGGAGAACATCTTCTACGCCAATCGGCGGCGGGTGGAGATCGAGCAGATCAATCTGGAGTTGTCTGCGGTGGAAGACTGGCGGTTGTGTCCGACCTGCCACCACAGCGTCAACCTCTCGATCCATGCCGACAGCGACGGCACCTGCCCGAAGTGTGGCGATCCGATGTGGTGCAATATCTCCCAGAAGCGCAAGCTGATCCGCTTCAAGCAGGCCATCGCGAACAGCAACGAGCCGGAGGTTCAGATCGATGATAGCGCCGAGGATCGCGAACCGAAGTTCCACGTCCGTCAGTTGCTCACCGAGTTCAACGCGGATGATGTGCGCGAGGCCTATCAGCTCGCCTCGCAGGAAACGCCCTTCGGCTTTGAGTTCATCGAGCGG
>JBIPMR010000494.1:0-3828 GCA_044369025.1 Luteolibacter sp. | reverse complement strand
CCGTTTCAAATAATTCTGGACAACTACTGCGGAAAGGTGAACTATTCCCCCCACGGAGAGCTTCCAGTGCTATTTGGCATCAGGGTGCAACCTCCACCTCGCTCCTGTCTGTGACCACAACCGGCTCAGCCAAGGACGCAAGCAGCAACCGAAAACCAACATACTAAGATGCACAACTACTGCAAAACCATTGGCGCCCTGGCCGCTGCCTCCGCCCTTGTGGCCGGCAACGCTCAAGCGGAAGTCGAATACGAAATCCACACCGGATACTCCAGCATGTATCTCTTCCGCGGTCTCGACCTCGGCGATGACCTTGTTGAAGTCGGCCTTGACGCAGCCACCGAAGTCAACGGCTTTGGTCTCAGCGCAGGGATCTGGGCCAGCGCCTTCGATTCTTCAGCCACCACCAATTCCGGCACGGACAATGAAATCGATTTCTACGTGGAAGGCTCCAAGGACCTTGGATTCCTCACCGCTTCGATCGGTTACATCTACTACTGGAACATGAGCAGCCTTGGCGTGGACGACCAAGAAGTTTACTTCGCGGTTTCCCGCGACTTCGGCTTCGCGACCGCTTCGCTCACCTACTTTTGGGACATCGTCGAAAACGGCGGCGGCAACAACGGTTACACCGAACTCGGCCTCAGCCGCAGCTTCGAGCTGAACCAGTGCCTCAACCTCAATGTCGGTTCCAACGTGGGCTACCTCATCGAAAGCGGTGACTTCACCTCGTGGACCACCAAGATGTCCCTCGACTGGGGCTTCACGGAAACCGCCAAGCTCTCCCCGTTCGTTGCTGTCTCCGTCGCTCTCGGCGAAGCACAGAACACCGTCTGGGCCGAAACCGACAACGAATTCGTTGCAGGTTCGATGCTGAGCGTCAGCTTCTAATCCAGCTTCCAAGTCGTTCGACTTGAAACACTCCGAAGAGCGGTCACGAAAGTGGCCGCTCTTTTTTTGGGGATGCCGCCAGCCCCACAAATCGCTGAGATTCCCGCTTGGAAAATCACCCGGCACCGGGAAAACTCCGGCATGTTCCTCGGCCTTGATTCGTCCACGCAGTCTCTAACCGCAGTCCTGATCGATCCGGATGCCGGCGAGCTCACCTGCCAGCTTTCCGTCAACTTCGGCGCTGACCTGCCTCAGTATCAATCCCCCAGCGGCTTCATTCCCGGCGGCGCGGCGGGCGAGGTGCATGCCGATCCGATGATGTGGCTGGATGCGTTGGATCTGCTTTTCACCAAGCTCGCGCTCAAGATGGACCTCTCGGAAGTGACCGTGATCGCCGGCTCCGGGCAGCAGCATGGCTCGGTCTATCTGGACGCCACCTTCGACCAGCGGTTGGCGGAGCTCGATGTCAGCAAGACCCTGGTTTCACAGATTTTCCCCTCCCTGACGCGGGCCACGGCTCCCATCTGGATGGACACCTCCACCGCCGCCGAATGCGCGGAAATCACCGCCGCCGTGGGAGGGGCTGCGGAAGTTTGCCGACGGAGCGGATCGACCGCGATCGAACGCTTCACCGGCCCGCAGATCCGCCGCTTTTACAAGACCGCTCCCGAGGGTTACGCGCGCACCGCGAGGATTCATCTGGTGAGCTCGTTCATCGCCTCGGTGATCGCCGGAAAATCCGTCCCCATCGACTTCGGCGATGGCGCGGGGATGAACCTGCTCAATCTGGCTACCCTGGATTGGGACCCCGACCTGCTCGCCGCCACCGCGCCGGATCTTGGTTACAAACTGCCGGCACCTGCGTTTGCCACCACCCTTCAGGGCACGGTTTCGCCGTATTTTACGGAAAAATACGGTCTATCAGCCAAGTGCCGGGTGGCACTTTTCACCGGCGACAATCCGGCGTCGCTGGTCGGCATGGGAGCCACGGCCCCGGGCAAGGTGGTCATCTCTCTGGGCACCAGCGACACCTTTTTCGCCGCGATGCCCGGCCCGAAAACCGACCCGAACGGCTTCGGCCACGTCTTCGGAAACCCGGCGGGCGGTTTCATGTCGCTGATTTGTTTCCGCAACGGCTCACTCGCCCGCGAGGCCCTGCGGGACCAACTCGGCCTCGATTGGTCGGCGTTTGACCGTGATGCGCTGGCCGGCACCCTGGCCGAAGCCGGGCAAAACCTGATGCTGCCGTTTTTCGGGCCGGAAATCACCCCCCGCCACGACTTCACCGGGCCGGTGCTTCAGGGTTCGGCGGACTTCGAGTCCGGCAGCGTTCCGGCACTGCGGGTGCGCGCCTTGTTAGAGGGGCAGTTTCTCAACATGCGGCTTCACGCGGAGTGGATGGAGGTCAAAACCGAGCGCATCCGCCTGACCGGCGGGGCGTCCAAAAACGACGGCATCGCCCAGCTCGTCGCGGATATTTTCCAAGCGCCCATCGAGCGCCTGGATGTCTCCAACTCCGCCGCGCTGGGTGCCGCCCTGATCGCCGCCGCAGCCGACGGTCACGATCTCGCCGCCCTGCAGCAGGTTTTCTGCAAGGCCGCCGCCGGCTCGTCGCTGCAGCCGAATCGCGATCTGGCGGAAACCTATCAAGCAGCCCTCGGGAAATTCAAAACCCTGCTCGCTGCGAACCGCTGAGCATCCCGCCTGAAGGAAAATTTGACCAACCCGAAGCCTGAACCTATTCTCCCGCCGAGATGACGATTGACCATTACGCGAATCAATTTGTGTGCGACCTTGTCGCTTACGAACCCGGAAAACCGATTGACGAAACCGCCCGCGAGCTCGGGCTGGACCCATCGCAAATCGTCAAGCTGGCATCCAACGAGAATCCGCTAGGCCCGTCGCCGCTGGCGAAAATCGCGATGCGGGAAGCCCTCGAGGAGGCCCACATCTATCCGGACGGCGGCGGCTACCGCCTGCGCAGCGCGATTGCGGAGCAGTTCGGCATGGACCTCTCGAATGTGGTCCTTGGCAATGGTTCCAACGAAATCATCGAACTGTTATGCCACACGTTTTTGAATCCGGAGGCGGAGCTCATCGCCGCCAAACACGCCTTCGTCGTTTACAAGCTGATGGCCACGCTCTTCGGCGCGAACTACGTCGAGGTCCCGGACCCGGGATTCGTCCACGACCTCGATGCGATGGCGGATGCGATCACCGACAAAACCCGGCTGGTCTTCATCGCCAACCCTAACAACCCCACCGGCACCATGGTCGATCAGGCGGCGATTGACCGGTTCATGGCGCGGGTGCCGGAACACGTGATCGTGGTGTTCGACGAGGCTTACTTCGAATTTCCCGACTCGCCACCCGACGCCCTCAAGTATGTGCGCGAGGGCCGGAACGTGTGCGTGTTGCGGACCTTTTCAAAGATCCACGGACTCGCCGCGCTGCGCGTGGGCTACGGCCTCGCCGCGAAGAATGTGGCGACTTTGCTGCAAAAGGCGCGCCAGCCCTTCAACGTCAATGCGATCGCCCAAGCCGGGGCGCTCGCCGCATTGCACGACAGCAGCCACATTGAAAAGACCCGCGCGGTGAATGCGGAAGGCATGGCTTTCTACGAAGCCGCACTCCGTGAGCGCGGCCTCGAGTTTGTTCCCAGCTACGCCAATTTCCTGCTCATCAAGGTGGGCGAAGGCGACCGGATCTTCCGCGAGATGCTCAAACAAGGGGTGATCGTCCGTGCCATGAGCAGTTACAAACTGCCGGATTGGGTGCGGATTTCCATCGGCACCCCGGCACAAAACGAGCGCTGCATCGAGGTGCTCGATTCCGTACTTGCGGCCTCAGCGGTCGGCTGAAGCTTTGTGCCGGCATTTGACACGGCCGGACCATTCAAGCAATCTCCCACCTTGGCGGAATCACCTCACATGCCCA
>JBIPMR010000495.1:0-3828 GCA_044369025.1 Luteolibacter sp. | reverse complement strand
ATATTTTTCCTTGATCGCGAAAGGAATGATGGTGCCGTCTTCCTTGGTAAACTTCCCCTCGATGTAGAGCGTGAAGGGCTCGTCACGGTGGATCGCGCCGGTGAACTCCGCTTGGATGATTCGCGACTTGGTGACAACGATCGCTCCGCCGTCCATGCTGTGATGGGATTCATGGATTCGATTTTGGCAGTGCATCGGAAGTTCGAGCGCGACGACACCAGCATCAACGGTGCCATCGGCATAGGTTACGGTCACGGTCGTAAACTCGGCGGATGCAAAGGTGAATGTATCATCCATGTAGTGGGCCCGGATGTCGTAAGGCTTCTTGCTCTTCACGGAACCACCCAGCAAGGTGCCGACCGAAATATTGGTATCGATTTCAATTTTCGGAACAGGTGTTTTGGCAGCGGGCATATTGCCGACTGCATCAAACGACACAGTCTCGTAATGGTAACTGCACGAGGACACTAGGAAAGTGACGGCCAGCAGAAGGGATGGGGCGGCGCAAAACTTCATCTTGAGTGTGGGTTGGGATTGATTGGAGTGATCTGCGATGCTGGACTTTACGAGGTAGTTTTTGAACCAAGTGCTCTCGTTAGCGGGAATGAGGATCGTCCGCGTGTTGGCCTGGATCGAAGGGATGAAAATCAATTGTGCTTCACCCGGGCGCGGAGGAAGAGATGGGTTTGGGCTACACTGGATGTGGCAGTGACGGTGGTGGTGGTTTGCGAAGGGCTGGCTACGATATTCACCGTAGGTCCTCCGGGAGGACCGGCGATGCCGTTTCCAAGAAACCAGCTCACCAAGTCGGTGGACCACTCGTAGCTTCCTGTCAAATCGTCCGGGGCCTGTGGATTGAGCGCATGGCTGAAGGTGGTGGTGAGTCCGTTGGTGGCGATTTCCAGCAGACCCTTGTTAAAAGCACGGGGATCGGTGCCGAACCAAGCTTCAACCCCATTGGAGAGGCCATCCCCGTCGATATCCAGATCGAAGCCACGGTTCGCGACTGCAATACCCAGCGCGGGGTCGCTGACCCATGAATCGTAGTCGTTGGGTTCGGGCGAATACCAGTTGACGATCTCCATGGTCAGCTCGTTGACGAGTTGAGGATTGCTGGCGGCCAGGTTGTTCGTCTCGTGCGGATCGACAGGGGTGGAGCCATTGTAGAGTTGATAGAGTTCCTTGGTGACAGTGGGCCCCGTGCTGTTGAGGATGAGCTTCCAGCCGTTGCGCACCGCCCAGCGGTTTTCCAACGATTCCGTGGGATCGCTCAGGGTGAGGATTTCGACATCATGATCCGATCCAAAAACCGTCTGCCTTGCGGCAACGGCGGCTGGATCGAGCAGGTTGATGCCCTGCATTTCAGGGGGAATCGGCAGGCCGAGCGCGTGGTGAATGGTCGGCGCCATGTCCACCATGTTGACGGGAGTGCGGATGATTTGCGGTTCGATCGCGCCGCCCGGCTTGATGCGGTCCGGCCAGCGGACGATGATCGGCGTGCGGGCACCACTGTCATAAGGCGAAGTTTTGCCATTCGTATTGGGAGTGTTGAACTGACGACCGTTGTCGCAAATGAACATGATGATGGTGTTGTCGGCGATGCCCTTGGTGTCGAGATGGTCGAGGAGGGCACCGACGCCGCCGTCGAGTCGCTCGATATTCGCGTAGAAATTCGCATCGGTTGAGTTAAGGCCGAGGGCGGTGTATTGGGAGAGCAGTCCGGCAGGCGGATCGAATGGGTCGTGAGGGAGATAGGGGGAATACCAGAGGAAAAACGGCTGGTCCGCGGCGACCTGGGTGTTGATGAAGTCGGTCGCGGTCTTGATGGTGTTGGCATAGGGAATCGGATGGGCAGGCGCGGCGATGCCGTTCACATAATCGACCCGCCCGGTCATGAGTCCCCAGTCGCCTTGGCGGGCGCGGATGTAACTGGGAGCGCTTCCCGCCCATTGTGGCGGTCGGGTCGCGATGGCGAGACTGTTCCGGGTATCACCTTGGGTGAAACCGCCGTTTGCAAAGTCGCCTTCCCACCATTTTCCGGTCTGGAAGCTGGTGTAGCCGAGTTGGTTCGCAAGGGTGCGGGTGAGTGGGTTGAAGGAGAGGATGCGATTCTCGAGGGCAGTGTCGTCGATGCGCGCGGCTTGCCCTTGCCCTCTGGCGCTCACGAGGTCGTTGCCAACGATCCAGTGCTGGTGGAGGTAGGTTCCAGTGATGATCGACATCAGGGTAGGGCGGCAGACCGGTGCGGTATAGCCGTGGATGAAGGCGAGGCCTTCGTCGGCTAGGCGGTCGATCGCGGGAGTCTTGGCGGACTTGGGAATGCTGGTATTCGACCGGGTTTGCATGTTGATGGCCGCCTGCTCCACATTGGCACGCCGCATGAAGCTGTAGTCATACCAGGATTGGTCGTCGGCGAGCATGAAGATCACGTTCGGTGTGGCGGTCCGGGCCTGGAAATTCCATGTGGTATTATCATTGGTGGGAATACCGGCGAAATCGAAGTCGCTGAAATTTTTCACCGCTCCGGCAGCAACCTGGACCGCGTAGTTTTTTCCGGCGGTTAGGGAGACGGACGGGTCGATGGTAAGGAGATTGCCGCTGATGGTCACGCGTGCGGTGTCGGTCACGGGAATGACCTGCGTGGTGGTGCCATCGTCGAGGTCCTTGAGGGTGATGTTGCCGCTGCCGGCGATGATGGCGTCATCGAAGGTGGCGACGATGTTGGTGGCACGGGAGACGTTGGTTGCATTGTCCAAAGGAGACTTGAGGGTGATGGTCGGGATCGTTAGATCCTGCGCGACGGTGCTGAAGGTCCAGGTGGTATCGTTGGTGATGCCGACGAAGGCGTTGGCGGGACTGGCGGAGTCTTCGATCGCGGTTGGGCTGATTCTAATAGCGAAGCTGGTGTTGAATGGCAGGTTCGCGGCGGGGTTGATGATGAGGTCGCGGCCGGATAGGGTGGCTTGGGCGTTGGGCAGGGTGATGAGGATGTCGGAGTTCCCCGAAGGATCGCCGAGATTGCGAAGCGTGATTGTGCCTCCTGTTTTCAAAACAACGTCCTCGCTGAAAGTCGCGACGAGATTGCTGGCGGGATAAACACCGGATGCGGCGTCTGGCAGCTTGGCGATGACCGCAGGGGGAGTTGAATCACCGGAATTGAAATTTTGTGCGCCAGCGTTCCGCGCGTTGTTGATCTGCGTGGTGTTGAGAACGCCGTTGAAGACCGCGACCTCGTCGATCAGGCCATCGAAGGGATTTGGCGAGCTGGTTTGCGGGTTGTTGCCGATATTGAACACGCTGGTCGAAGCGGTGTGGGTGGTGCGGGTCGGGTTGGTGCCAACCGGTGATCCATCGAGGTAAATGGTGGTGCCGCTTGTGCTGTCGACTGTGTAGGCGACGTGGTGCCAAGTGCCGGTGGAGAACGAAGCCGAAGGCGATTCGGCGATGGAGTTTGCCTGGCCGCCAATTGGCAGAAGGTTGAGGAACAGGATCCGGTCGCTGCCGTCGGCGGCCTTGCCCATGGTGAACGTCTCGCCGCTGGTCCCCGAGTTTTGTCCGCCGGCGATGTAGCCCCGGCTGCCATTTGCTCCGTCCCAGAAGACCCATGCCATGAGAGTGTAGTCGGTGGTGGGGATGACGGCATTTCCCGCAGTGGTTGTGGAAATGAAGTCGTCCACCCCATCAAGACTCACTGCCTGACCGAAACGGCCTGTGGCATAGCCTGCGCCGCCTTGCGCAGTTCCATTTGCGGAGCCGACCGAGTCAGTGGCGTTTTCATCGAGCTTCCAGTGATGAATGAGCGCTGAGGCATTCGGAGCGAGGGAGGTC
>JBIPMR010000493.1:0-3832 GCA_044369025.1 Luteolibacter sp. | reverse complement strand
GAGTCCTGTCGTTGTTTTCGAACAGCTACCTGCGATCCGAACTAAACGATTCGAAGAAACCTCCATGCCTATTTTATTAAGCTAAATGGTATGAGATCCTTGCGAGGCTGCGGCAGTGGCGCGAGGGTTCAGCTATGGAGCATGAGGGGAGCTGCGGGTAGGGGTGAAGGGGGCCGGACATGGCTCAAGAACCCCAGAAAACTGTAATATTTGGGCGGTGAGGGATCTGTGTCTTTACGGATTGTCGATTTTTAGTAAATTAAAGCTTGCGGGAGTCTCCGGCCGCTGGTAATTTTTCTTTGTCGCAAGACAAGGCGGTCCGACTGAGATGCCTCCCGGGTTAATGGGTTTTTCCTAGGGGGATGATCGGTCGGGCCGCTTCTTTTTTTGCCCATTTTCCCGGTTTTGGGGATGGGTCGCGAGAAGGGTTGAGGGTGCATTTCCACAATTTCGGATTTTGCTTCGGCGGCAATGTGGGTAAGTTATTCCCCATGAAATTGATTCGATTTGGCAAGGCCGGGCATGAGGAACCCGGAGTGCTGCTCCCTGACGGCCGGCGGATTGACGCCAGTGGCGAATTCCTCGATTACGATGAGGGGTTTTTCGCGATGGGAGGCCTGGAGGCGTTGGCGCAGTGGGTGGCCGACGGCTGTGTGGGCGGGCTTGAAATTGACCCATTGATGCGGCTGGGCCCCCCGGTCGCGCGTCCGTCGAAAGTGGTTTGTATCGGGAAAAACTACCTCGATCACGCCAAGGAGCTCGACGAAGGGATTCCGACGGAGCCTGCCATTTTCCTGAAGGCGACGAGCGCGTGGAGCGGGCCTTTGGATGACGTGGTGATTCCCCGCGGCTCGACGAAGCTCGATTACGAGGTCGAGTTGGCGATCGTGATCGGCCGGGCGGCGTCCTATGTGGACGAGTTGGAGGCGCTGGATTATGTGGTGGGTTATTCGACGTTCTGCGATTTTTCAGAACGAAGTTTTCAAAAGGAGATGGGTGGCCAATGGACCAAGGGCAAAAGCGCCGACAGCTTCGCGCCGATGGGACCGTGGTTGACCACGGCGGACGAAGTGGCAGATCCTCAGGGGTTGCGCCTGTGGTGCCGTGTGAACGGCGAGCTGCGGCAAAATGGCTGGACGGGCGACATGTTGTTTTCCGTCAGGCAGCTTGTCTGTTACGCCAGCCGGTTCATGACCTTGTTGCCGGGCGACGTGGTGGCGACGGGGACACCGGCCGGGGTGGGGATGGGAATGAAGCCGCCGCGTTACCTGCAGGCGGGAGATTTTGTGGAATGCGGAGTTGAAGGTCTTGGCGAACTCGCGCAGAGGGTGGTCGCACTTCGCTGATTCATGATTCCCCAGTTCACCAAAACCAAGCGGACGCTGATGCGGCTGCGGCAGTCGCGGCATCCGTGGCCGAAACCGCCGGGCGGGCCGCACCTTTCCGTCTGCCATTTCTGCGATACGGTGCACGTGGCGGCACCGGTGCCGGAGGGGACTGCGGCGCGCTGCAAACGCTGCGGCGCCGTGCTTTATCAGAATCGGCCGGCCTCGCTGGCGCGGGCCACGGCATTTTCGATCACCGCGCTGATTCTGATGGCGGTGGTGCATTCGTTTCCATTCCTGGTGATGGACGCGGCGAGCATCCGGACCACCTTGAACCTGAGCTCCGCCGCCCGGGCGTTGATCGACCAGGGCAGCCCGATCCTGGGTGCCGCGCTGGCGATTTTCACCATCGTCACGCCGCTGTCGCTGGCGGCCAGCCTGATCTATGTGTGTGGCCCGCTGTTGTTCGGGCGGGTGGCGCCGGGCGCACGGCAGGTGGCGAAATGGCTCAACAAGACCGAGCCGTGGAACATGATCGAGGTGTTTTTGTTAGGGGTGCTGGTCAGTCTTTTGAAACTGGGAAAAGTGGCGGAGGTGCATTTCGGCGTCGGTTTCTGGGCGTTCGGCGTCCTGATGTTCTGCATGGCGGCGGCGGTGGCGGGCATCGACCGCGATGAATTGTGGGACCGGCTGGAGGTGGCCAAGACATGAGTGAAATTCTCCCGCGGGCGGCGGCCCAAGGACTCGCCGCCTGCCACACCTGCGGCAAGACCTCACCGGTCGCACTGGGCAAATGCCCGCGCTGCGGATCCGCGCTGCATCTCAGGAAACCCAACAGCATCCAGCGCACGGTGGCGTTGATGATCGCCGCGGCCGCGCTTTACATCCCGGCGAACATTCTGCCGGTGATGACGATTGTCGAGCTGGGTTATGTCGATGCGACGACGATCACCGCCGGCATGATCAGCTTTTGGCGGAGTGGGGCGTATCCGATCGCGCTGGTGATTTTCACCGCTTCGATCCTGATTCCGTTGTTGAAAATCATCGCGCTGACCTGGCTGTGTCTGGCGGCGACCGGCAAGTTGCATCCGTCGCCGGCGATGTTGGGAAAGGTTTACTGGTTCACCGAATTGTTGGGTCGCTGGTCGATGGTGGATATTTTCGTGGTGGGGATTTTGGTGGCGCTGGTGCAGCTCGGCAACTACATGACCATCACGCCCGGCCCGGGAGCGCTTGCATTTGCCGGGGTGGTCGTGCTTACGATGTTTGCAGCGATGAGTTTCGACCCCCGTCTCCTTTGGGACCGGCTTGAGATGCTCGGGCTGGATCCCTCCTCACCTCAAAAAAAATCAGACTCTTGAGCGAACCGACACCATCACCCGCCGCCGAGCCCGACTATCGGGCGGCCCGCCGTTGGAATATCGTCTGGGTGGTCCCGATTCTGGCGCTGCTGATCGGCGGCTGGATGATTTACCGCAATCTCAGCTCGCAAGGCCCGGTGGCGCGGGTGCGTTTCGACACGGCGGATGGCATCGCCGCGGGGAAAACCGAGGTCCGTTGTCGCTCGGTGCGGGTGGGCGTGGTGAAGAACGTGAAACTGGCGGAGGACTTGAAATCGGTGCTGATTTATCTGGAACTCGGCCCGGATTCCGGTGGCTTGCTGCGGCGTGGCACCCGTTTCTGGGTGGTGAGGCCGCGGGTTTCGACCACCGATATTTCCGGCCTCGGGACGCTGTTGACCGGAGCTTACATCGAACTCGACCCCGGCCCGCCGGATGCCGAGCCGTGGAAACTTTTCAAGGGCCGGGAAACTCCGCCGGCGACCAACCGCAGCATCCCCGGGCGGCGGCTGGTGCTGACGGCCGAAGAGGCGGGTTCGCTGGTGGCGGGATCACCGATTTATTTCCGCGGTTTCGAGGTCGGGCGCATCGAGAGCCGCAGGCTGGAAGAGGGTGGGGCGCGAGTCGTGTATGATGCGTTCATCCGCGAGGAATACAGCTCGCTGGTGAAGGAGAACACCCGGTTTTGGAACACCAGCGGGATCGACATCAGTGCCGGTGCGGGTGGATTCAAAGTGCGCACGCCGTCGTTCCAGGCGATGGTTTCCGGCGGTGCCACTTTCGGGGTGCCGGACGGGACGGTGGCTGGTCCGCAAGCGGCGGATGGGATGACTTTCACGCTGTTTACCGACGAGGATGCGGCCAAGGATTCCGGGTTCAATCCGACGATGAAATTCCTGCTGCTTTTCAATCAATCGGTGCGCGGCTTGTCGCCGTTGGCGCCGGTGGAGTTCCGGGGCATCACGATCGGGCGGGTGGCTGACATTTCGCTCGATTATCTGAAGGATGCCACCGATTCGCGGATTCCGGTGTTGATCGAGATCGACCCCTCGCTGTTGCGGCGTGAAAGCGAGGCGCAGATGCTCGACCCGCAATCCGATTTCCTGGCGGTATCGGTGCAACAAGGTCTCCGGGCCTCGCTGAAGATGGGGAATATTCTTACCGGCG
>JBIPMR010000492.1:0-3836 GCA_044369025.1 Luteolibacter sp. | reverse complement strand
CTCGAAGGCTCCAAAGTGGAAGTCATCGACGTCCGCACCGACGACACCGACACCGTGCGCGCCCAGAAAAACGCCGAGGACACACTCGTCAAGTATCCGGACGTCGCCGCCCTCGTCGGACTCTACAACTACAACGGCCCCGCCATTCTCAACGCCGTCCGCGCCGCCGGCCAGGCCGGCAAGGTGAAGATCGTCTGCTTCGACGAGAACGATGAAACCCTGGAAGGCGTCGCATCCGGCGACATCTACGGCACCGTCGTCCAGCAGCCCTTCGAGTTCGGCAAACAGGCGATCACCAAGATGGCCAAGCACCTCGCCGGTGACAAGGAAGCCCTCGCCGGCGGCAAACAGATCGTTCCCACCAAGAGCCTGAAAAAAGCCGACGTCGCCGAGTTCAAAGCGAACTTGAAAAAGACCCTCGGCAAGTAAATCCGATCCAGCGAAATTCATGGACGCTCCACTTCTCGAAATGCGCGGCATCTCCAAGCGCTTCCCTGGAGTGGTGGCGCTGGACCGGGTCAGCCTGAGCGTCGGCCCGGGCGAAGTCCTCGCCCTCTGCGGTGAGAACGGCGCGGGCAAATCCACGCTCATGAAGATCCTCGGCGGCGTCTACCGCCCCGAGGAAGGCGAACTGCTCGTGGACGGGAAACCCGTCGCCATCCACAACGTGAACGACTCGATGGCGCTCGGCATCGGATTCATCCATCAGGAGCTCAATGTCCTCGATAACCTCGACATCGCAGCTAACATTTTTCTCGGCCGCGAGCCGTTGCTTCCTCCGTTCAAGCTGATTGACCGCAGGAAAATCCAAGCCGACACCGAGCCGCTGCTCAAGCGCCTCGGGCTGAACATTCCGAGCACCACGCTGCTCCGGAATCTATCCATCGCCCAGCAGCAGATGGTGGAAATCGCCAAGGCGCTCTCCCAGAAAGCGCGGATCATCATCATGGATGAACCGACTTCCAGCCTCACCCTGACCGAGACGGATTGTCTGCTGGAGCTCATCGCCGGACTCCGCGCCGAGGGCGTCAGCATCATTTACATTTCCCACCGCCTTGGCGAAGTCAGCCGCTGCGCGGATCGTGTCGAAGTTCTGCGCGATGGGAAAAACGCCGGCGGACTGATTCGGGCCGAGATCAATCATGACAACATCGTCGCCAAGATGGTCGGCCGTGAAATCAAAAGCCACCGCGTCCCGTCCGAGGCCAAGCTAACACCCGGATTCCTCAAAGTCCGCAACGCCCGATCCAGCCGTTATCCCGACCAGCGGGTTTCCTTCGACGCGGCCCGCGGCGAGATTCTCGGCTTCGCCGGACTTGTCGGAGCCGGTCGATCGGAAATGATGAAAGCCATGGTCGGCCTCGACGAACAGGGTTGCGCGGAGGTCTCGCTCGGCGACCAATCCCTCGTCATCCGCCACGCGAAGGACTCCATCGGCAACGGGATTTTCCTCGTCCCGGAAGACCGCCGCGGCGAAGGGCTGGTCACCGCCATGTCGGTTAGGGAAAACACCACGCTGCCCTCGCTCGGAAGTTATTCGACCTGCGGCATCATCAGCAAGGCCCGCGAAACCGTCGTCGCCAAGGAGCAGATCACTTCCCTCAAAATCAAAACACCCGGTGCCGAGTCGCTCGTCCGCAACCTCAGCGGCGGCAACCAGCAAAAGGTCGCCATCGGCAAGTGGCTCGCGATGGGCCCGAAGGTCCTGATCCTCGACGAACCCACCCGCGGCATCGACGTCGGAGCCAAGGCGGAGATTTACAAACTCGTCCGCACCCTCGCTAACAACGGCGCGGTCATCCTCATCATCAGCAGCGACATGGAGGAAGTGCTCCACCTCAGCGACCGCATCGCCGTCATGCACGAAGGCCGCATCACCGGCGTGCTCGATGAAGCGGATTGCAACGAGCGGAACGTCATGCAACTCGCCGTCGGCCGCCCTGTCGCCGCCGCGAAACCCTCGTTTTCCCCATGAAAAAAGAACTCGGCATCTTCATCCTCCTCGTGGCCCTGTGCGCGATCACCTCCTTCATCAACCCGCGCTTCCTCTCCCAGACGAACCTCACCAACATGGCCAACCTCATCGGCCTGTTCGGCGTCTTCAGTCTTGGCCTCGGCCTGGTGATCATCACCGGCGGCATTGATCTATCCGTCGGCTCGATGTGCGCGCTGTGCGGCGTGGTCATGTCGATGGCGCTCACGGAATGGCACCTCGCATGGCCGCTCGCCGTGCTCGCCGTCCTGATCATCCCGATGGCGCTCGGCTGGGTCCACGGCGCGCTCGTCACGAAAATGCAGATGCAGCCGTTCATCGTCACCTTGTGTGGTCTGCTGCTCTACCGCGGTGTCGCCCGCTTCATCGCCAACGACGACACCCAAGGCTTCGGCGGAGGCGAAGGATTCGAAACACTGCGCAGCATCGCCAGCGGAAAACTCTTCGGCTTGCCAATGCCATTCGTCATGCTGCTGATCATCGGCAGCATCCTGTGGGTGGTATTGCATCGCTCGGTTTACGGCCGCTACTTGCTGGCTGTCGGCCGCAACGAGGAAGCCGCAAGGTTTTCCGGGATCAACACCCGCCGCGTCATCACCGGCGCTTACGTCATCGCCGGGCTGCTTACCGGTGTGTCGGGCATCATGATCGCCTTCTACACCAACTCCGTCTCGCCCTCGAACCACGCGAACTCCTACGAGCTGTATGCCATCGCCGCCGCCGTGCTCGGTGGTTGCAGCCTGCGCGGCGGCGAAGGCTCCATCGTCGGCATCATCATCGGCACCGCCCTGCTGCAAGTCCTCCAGAATCTCGTGAACCTGCTCGGCATCCCCAGCTCCCTCAACTTCGCGGTCATGGGAGCCGTCGTCCTGCTAGGCGTCATGGCGGACCAGATGCTCCAGCGTCGCGCCGCCAGGTTGGTGGCGCATTGAACCTTGTCCCGGCACTTTCTGTTTCAAACCCCGGACAAAGCTTCAGGACAAGGATTCCGCCGCCCTCTTCGGCAGCAAGCCCGCCGTCGGCGCCGAAGTTGATGTCCTCGAAGAACAATCCGTAAAGATGAGGGCTGAGCGGAACCGCGGGCCTGTCGCAATCGCCCCGGATCTCCCCGAGGCGGCATTCAAGGGCGAGCAGATGGCCGTGATCGCGAGCCCCGGCAAAGTGGCGGTGTGGGTTTGCAGGATTTAAAAGCTAATTCACCGGTCCGGATGCACCGAATCCAGCCTCCAGTCGGCCGAGTTCGACGGCACTGAGCGGAAGAACCGACCCGTGGCGGAAGTGAAATGGAAATGCAAAATCCGGGGCGTCCGTGAATTGCCCCCCTGCGAGATCCTCGGTCACGAATGGATGATAGCCGGTGCCCTTGCTGTATCGATCGAGCATCAGGCACCAGGTCGCGGGTTTGCCGTCGCGAGTGGGCTTGAGTGGATAACATTGGGGACCTTCATAGCCCTGGAGGTTCGCGAGTGAAAACCCCGGAACGTCCTGCCACGGGCCCATCAGTTTGTCGCTGACTTCCATGGTGATCGCCTTATGCAGCTCGTCCTTGGAGAAACGATAGTATTTACCATCTTCGCGGACGATGTCCGTATCGATCACGTGGTTGGGCTTGTCGATGTAAATGAACGGTTTTCCAAACTTGCGGAAATCGCTCGTCCGGGCAGCCCAGACACGCTGTTTGGCGAACTTGTCACTCCGGTTTTTGGACGCCCAAAAAACCAGATAGTCCTTGGTTTCCTCGTCATAGATCGCTTCGGGGGCCCAGGCACATCCGGCATCACTCGCCGCGACGCGAGCCATCCACGGCTTCGACCAATGAACCAGGTCCGACGACTCCCAGATG
>JBIPMR010000491.1:0-3837 GCA_044369025.1 Luteolibacter sp. | reverse complement strand
GCCCCCTGATCCAAATCTGGTTCGACGCCGGCACCAAAACGCCCGCCGAAGGCGGACCGGACATGCTGCCCATATTCCCCCGGTGTCAGCCACAGTCCGTATTCTATCATAGCTCGGAATGCGGAGAACATCGTTGGATCGGCAATGAAACGGGATATGCCGGCGAACCGTGTTGGGCAACGATGCCGAACCACGGACAAACGCTGCTCCATGGTGGATCTGCCGCCGGGCGCAAATTGCTTGGCACGGGCGATCCCAACGGCACAGCGTGGTCGCCGGGCATGGTGGATGTGCCATTGCGCGGCACGAACAAGATTCACAACTGGTTCTGGGCACCCAATCAAGATCACGCCGTGCAACCGACAGAAACGCTTGTGCAAATGTATGACCGGTCAGTGGGCCGCAACTGCAATTTTGTCATCGGCGCGGTCATCAAGCCCGACGGCACCCTGCCAGAAGCGGACGCCAAGCGGCTCGCGGAATTCGGTGCGGAAATCAAGCGCCGTTATGGCAAGCCGGTGGCCGAAACCAAAGGCGACGGCGAGGTGCTTGAACTTCAGTTGTCCAAACCGGCGCAGCTCAATGCGGTGATCATCATGGAAGACATCGGGCGCGGCGAGCGCGTTCGGGAATATGTCATTGATGGCCGCGCTCCCAGCGGTGAGTGGGTGCAACTGGGTGCGGGCCGGAGCATCGGTCACAAGCGCATCCTGAGTTTCGCGCGCCAGGAACTCGTGGCCGTGCGACTCCGGATTACCAAGTCCATAGCCCCGCCCGCAATCCGTCGCCTGGCGGCGTTCGATACCAGCGCATGAATCGCGAAGCGAATGAAAGTTTTCCCGAACAATAATATGAAACTCCCACCCTTACTGATCACCGTCCTGTTGCTGGCGCTGACGACGACTCTCCACGCTGACGATCAAACTGGAGAATCGAAATCCGCAGTCGCAGCCAAGCCGGGATCGAAAGCAGAAGTAACTATCCCGGGTAAACTAGCCCCGTTTACCCCGGCCGCAGACTTGCAAGGCGCTTGGACCTTCACCGCCGATCCGAAGCTGCCGAACGTCCTGATCATCGGCGACTCCATTTCCATCGGCTACACGCGGCAGGTGCGCGAAAAGTTGACCGGAAAAGCGAACGTCTATCGGCCGATGGTGAGTAAAACCGGGAAGGCGAGTGCTTATCGTTCAATGAATGGCAAGGGGCCGGATAATTGCGGTGACACGACCGTCGGCTTGGCGAATATAGACGGTTGGCTTGGCCAGCAGAAGTGGGACGTGATTCACTTCAATTGGGGGCTTTGGGATTTGTGCTACCGCAATCCAAAATCGAAAGAACAGGGCAACCGTGACAAGGTCGGCGGCAAACTCTCCACCAGTCCGGCGAATTATGAAAAAAATCTTGAGCAACTCGTCACGCGACTGGAAGCCACCGGCGCAAAGCTCATCTGGGCGAACACCACGGTTGTGCCGGAAGGTGAAGTTGGGCGATTTGTCGGCGATGACGAGAAATACAATACAATCGCCGCCCGCGTCATGAAGAAGCACGGCATTGCCACGGACGATTTGTTCACTCTGTCCAAGGGGTTTGCCGGAAAATATTCCACCAAGGTGGGCGACGTGCATTACACCGCGGCAGGCTATGAACAACTCGCCGTCCAGGTGGCTGCGACGATTGAAAAATCATTAACTAGAAAGACCGTGCCGGCGCCAGATCAGTCAAAAACCAATAGAACTCCCAAAACTGCGACCCCTCCCGTTTATCCTGCCTCGCTGCCCAAGCCCACTTTTTGCGAAGTGCGTTACGGTCCGCACCCTCGGAACGTTCTCGATTTCTGGAAAGCGGATTCGGACCAGCCAACGCCGCTCGTCTTCGTCATTCACGGTGGCGCTTGGAGAAGCGGAGAAAAGGAGCGTGTGAGTAGTGCTGTGGACGTGTCCGCCTTGCTGAAGGCCGGCATTTCCGTGGTGGCCATTAATTACCGTTACACCACGCAGGCCGCGGGCATCACACCACCCGTGAAAGCGCCGATGGAAGATTGCGCCCGCGCGTTGCAGTTCGTGCGCAGCAAGGCGGCAGAATGGAATCTCGATAAAAATCGGGTTGGCGCCGCCGGCGGCTCGGCCGGAGCTTGTTCCAGTTTGTGGCTGGCGTTTCATGACGACCTCGCCGATCCCAAGAGCCAGGATCCCATCGCGCGCGAGTCCACCAGGCTGCAGTATGCTGCGGTCACGGCCGCGCAGACTTCGCTCGATCCGCAGCAAATGAAGGAATGGACGCCCAATAGCAACTATGGCGGTCACGCCTTCGGCTTTACCAACTTCAATACTTTCCTCGTTGGGCGTGACCAGATCCTGCCTTGGATCGCCGAGTATTCTCCTTACACCCTCGTGACCGCAGACGACCCGCCGGTTTATCTCATCTACATGGCGACTCCCGCGTTGGGCCAAACGCAAAAAGACCCGGCCCACACCGCTAACTTCGGCGTGAAACTTAAGGAACATTGCGCCACTATCAAGGTGCCATGTGAGCTGGTTTATCCCGGCGCTCCGAACGTGAAACATGCGACTCCCACCGAGTATCTTATCGAAGTATTGAAGTCGAAGTGAGCGTCAAACATCTCGCGAATGAATATGAAAATACAAATACACATATTGTTAGTGGCGGTTTCGTTGTCGTCGTCCGTGCTGTTCGGGGCGGAGATCTCCGTTTCTCCCAGCGGGAAAATTTCAACGTTGCCCGCCGCGCGTGACGCGGTGCGCGCTTTACGTGCGGCCGGAGAGAAGGGCGATATTGATGTCGTGATCGCGAACGGCACCTATGCTCTGGATGAAACGCTTGTTTTTGGTCTCAAAGATTCGGTGCCCGCCGGAGCGGTCACCCGATACCGCGCCGCCCCTGGAGCCCGCCCGGTCATCAGCGGGGGGCGGGTGATTAACAACTGGAAAATATCCGACTTGGCCGGCGGGAATGTCTGGGTGGCGGAGGTGCCCTGGGCGAAGGGCGATGCCTTCTTTCATGCTTTGTTCGACGGCAGTGAATTGCTGCAACGGGCGCAGTCGGATGCCATCATCATCACCAACAAAGGTTCAGGGTCTTATGAAAGTGCCATCGAACCGCGCATCAACTTTTCGTTTCCCAAAGATTCATTGAAACAATGGGAAAATCTTGGAGATATCGAGCTTTACGGCAGTCCAAGCCAGAATTGGATGGTGAACTTTCTGCCCATCGCTTCACTCAATCTCGAAACCTCGGAAGGGCGTCTGGCAATCCCGGCGACTTATAAGATGAAGGGAAAGTTCGTGGTGGAAAATTGTATGGATTACCTCGATAATCCGGGCGAGTGGGTGCTGAACTCCAAAGCAGGTCGCCTCTACTATTGGCCGAAGTCTGGCACACCAGGCAAGCAGATCGTCGCACCCATGCTGGATGAGGTCATCCGCGTGGAAGGGGCAAACGATCCTTCAGTCGCAGGCACCAAGGATCAGCCGGTTGAAGGCATCGTTTTCCAAGGCTTGCAGTTTTCGTATGGAGATCGCCAAAAGTGGCTGCCGGAAGACAAGGGTTTGCAACATGACTGGGATATGTGGGACAAAGCCAATGGCTTGATCCGTTGCCGGGGAGCCCGCAACTGTGCGATCAAGGACTGCGTTTTTAGCGACAGCGGTAGCGATGGCGTCCGGCTCGATCTGTTGTGTCAGAACATCACCGTGGAGGACTCCAGCTTCAGGAATCTGGGCGGAACCGGAATTTTGCTGGCCGGCTATGGCCCCGGCAAGAAGGACGTGAACAAAAACAACACGATCCAAAACAACGAGATCACCAAGACGGGTAACC
>JBIPMR010000038.1:0-11757 GCA_044369025.1 Luteolibacter sp. | reverse complement strand
GCACCCGCGCGGCCGGTGCGGCCGATGCGGTGGACGTAGGCTTCGGGTTCGTTCGGCAGGTCGAAGTTGACGACGAGGCCGACGTCTTTGACATCGACGCCACGGGCGGCGACATCGGTGGCGACGAGCACGGGCGTGAGGCCTTTTTTGAATTTTTCGAGGGCCTTTTCGCGCTGGGCTTGGGATTTGTTGCCGTGGATGGCATCGGCCGCGAAGCCGGATTCGCAGAGGCTCTTGGCGAGTTTGTTAGCGCCGTGTTTGGTGCGGCTGAAAACGATGGTGAGCTTGCCACTATCCGCGGCGGCCTGGCCACGGAGCAGTTGTTCCAGCAGCGGGCGCTTGTTTTCGCGGTCCACGAAGCAGACCTGGTGCTCGATGCGCTCGGCGGTCGTCGTGCCCGGATCGATACTGACGCGGGCGGGGTTGCGCAGGATGGTTTGCGCGAGCTCGACGATGCTGGGGGCGAGGGTGGCGGAGAAAAACAGCGACTGGCGGTTGGCCGGCAGCAGTGCGACGATTTTTTTCACGTCGCGGGCGAAACCCATGTCGAGCATGCGGTCCACTTCATCGAGCACGAAAAACTCGACGCCGGAGAGATCGACGGCGCGTTGTTCGATGAGATCGAGCAAACGGCCGGGAGTGGCGACGAGAACATCCACGCCGCCGCGCATGGCGGAGACCTGGGGATTCTGGCCGACGCCGCCGTAGATCAAGGTTTGCTTGAAGCGGACATGCGCGCCGTAGGTGGTGAAGCTTTTGCCGACTTGGCCGGCGAGTTCGCGGGTGGGTGCCAACACCAGCGTGCGGCATTGGCGGGGTTTGATCTGCTTCGGATCCTGATGGATCGCATGGAGGATAGGCAGGGCGAAACTCGCGGTTTTGCCGGTGCCGGTCTGGGCACAACCGAGCAGGTCGCGGCCATCGAGCAGAAGCGGGATCGCCTGGGCCTGGACGGGCGATGGCGTGGTGTAGTTCAGTTCGCGCAAAACGCGGTGGAGGGGCGCAGCCAGTGGCAACGCCTCGAATGAGGTCGGGGTCATGTGTCTTGTTTGCCTGCCCGGTCCCGGATGGGCGGCTGGCGGCGTCGATGAGCGGATTCGTTTTCCTCAAACAATCTCTCATCGATGAAGACCGGAAAAGGGCGGAGCCGGTTTGACGACTCCCCACCGGCGTTAACACGGTGCGGAGGTGGCAATAGCTGGCGGATTCGGAATGGCAAGACTTTTCCGGCACTCTGTAGCGGCACTCCGATGCGCGGCCTCAGGTCGGGCGACCGCAAACCCGCGAAATACTGCTGGATTCCGGGCGGGTTTCGCTGCTCAGTGGGCGGCAGACGCCATGTTTGTCATTTCCATCGCCGCCCTGAAAAAAAACACCGCCATTTTGCGTGAAGTGAAGGAAGCCGCGGGCTGCCATCTGGTGCTCGCGCTCAAGGGATTTTCCTGTTGGAAGACGTTTCCCTATCTGCGGGAGGATCTGGACGGCTGCTGCGCCTCGGGTCTGTGGGAGGGGCGGTTGGCGCGCGATTATTTTCAGAAACACATCATCACGTATTCGCCGGCTTACGATGAGGACGACATCGCGGCGCTTTGCGAATTCACGGATCACCTCGATTTCAACTCGCTGTCGCAGTGGTTCCGCTTCCGCGAAACGGTGATGGCGCACCCCCGCTTTCAAAGCGGCGAGCTGTTATGCGGCCTGCGCGTGAACCCGGAATGCTCGACCGGCGACACGCCGATTTACGACCCGTGCGTGCCGGGCTCGCGCCTCGGAATCACGGCGGAACAACTGGTCGGAGCGGATCTCGGCGGGCTGTCAGGACTGCATTTCCACACCCTGTGCGAACAGAATTCGGACGATCTGGAAAAAACGCTGGCGGCCGTGGATGAAAAGTTCGGTGATCTGTTAAACTCGCCGCAATTCACCTATCTGAACATGGGCGGCGGGCACTGGATCACCAAACCGTTCTATAACCGCGAGCGCCTGATCCGGCTGGTGCGCGAGGCCCGGGAAAAATATTCGGTCGATGTTTGGCTGGAGCCCGGCGAGGCGGTCGCCATCCACACCGGCGTGCTGCGGGCGACGGTGATGGACGTGTTCGAATCCGCCGGGCACAAGCTGGCGATTCTATCCATTTCCGCCACCGCGCACATGCCCGACGTGATGGAAATGCCCTACCGCCCGGATGTTTTCCTGGTAGATCCAGCGCCATCGGAGGGTGTGAAACCCGCAGTGACCTTTGAAGAGGAAAACTACCACCTGGCGGGAGAGTCCGGCGAATGGACCTACCGCCTCGGCGGCCCGACCTGCCTGGCAGGCGACGTGGTCGGCGACTTCTCGTTTCCCCGCGAACTAACGGTCGGCGACACGCTCGTCTTCGACGACATGGCGCACTATACCATGGTCAAGACGACGATTTTTAACGGCGTGAAACACCCGGCCATCGCGCTGCAGCATGAAGACGGGAAACTCGAAGTGATCCGCGAGTTCACTTACGAGGATTTCCGCGACCGGCTGTCCTGACGAATCATCGGCTTTCCATGGCCGTTGGACTCGCGCCGCCCGCCAGGGCGCGGCTTAGATCGTTGGGATGCCGATAGCCGAGATGATAGGCCACCGCCTTGACCTGCCAGGATTCTTCGCGGATGAGCCTCCGCGCCTCGTCGGTTTTCACCCGGCGGAAATACGCCCCGGGCGACAGGCCGGTTTGCGCACGGAAGAACCGATGCAGCGTGCTGGGCGACATCCTTAGATAATCGCAGAGCGCGGGGACCGGGGCGTGGATCGCCAGATTTCCCGCCATCCACGCCTGCGCCAGTTTCCAGCGCATTTCGTCCTCGGCCGGCGCCGGGTGATTCCCTCTCAGAATTTCCACTTCCAGCAACTCGCGCAAGGCGGCCAAGGTGCGCGGCAATTGAGCATCGGCGAGCGCGACCTCGTTCCGGCAACGGACGTGAAATTCTGTCAACGCCGCCACCGACCTCGCCCGCAAGTTCAGCGTCCGGAAACCCGCCGGCTCGGGCCTTATCTCCGGTAAAACCGGCATCCCCTGCCAGATCCAGACGAGGATTTCCACCACCGCCGACTTGGACTGGCTAATCCCGAAGGCGCAGGCCGGATCAAACAGCAAGGCGACCGGTCCGCGAACGATTTGCTCGGAAAACTCGGTTTTCAAGACGATCTCACCGCTGAGGATGATGTAATAATTGGTCCCCAGATCGTGATGCATCGCCAGTGGTTCCTTGGCGAAATCGCGCTGCCCCCAGCCGAGGTAAAGCAGCGGCACTCCCTCTCCCCCGCCCCAACTCGGGCGGCCAGGCGGCGGGATGATGGTTCCTTTCGGGATCGGCTGGGGCATGATAGCAGTTTAAGTCACCGCTTCAGGATGAGCTAGCATTTTTCGGTTTGCACCGGAGAGTCCTCGCCGTAGTTTTCCCGCTTTTGAGACGCTCGATGAAATCCGCCATCACCCTTTCCCAAGTCCCCGAAGCCCTGGCCGGTCCGTTCGTCCTGCGCTCGCCGTTGCCGGAAGCGTTCGCCACCGCCGCTGCGATCGGCTTCGATGCGGTGGAGCTTTTCCTGCCCGGCCCGGATTTTGTGTCGGTGGCCGAGGTGCAATCGCTGGCGGCCGAGCACGAACTCGCGATCGCGGCTGTCGGAACGGGTGCCGGGATGCTGCGCCACGGGCTATCCCTCACCGATGCGGATGAGGAAAAACGCGAGGCTGCCATGGATTTTGTATTTTCGATAATCGACTTCGGCGGGCAGCTCGGCGCTCCGGCGATTCTCGGCTCGATGCAGGGAAGAGGATCGCCCGACTTGTTAGCCTCCGGCCTCCGCCGCTGTGGCGAGCGCGCCGCAGCCCATGGCGTGCCATTCATCTATGAGCCGCTCAACCGTTACGAAACCAACCTCTTCAACCGCCTCGGCGACGCCGCGAAATTCCTCGAAATCCACGATCTGAAAAACGTCGTTCTGCTCGCCGATCTGTTCCACATGAACATCGAAGAGCGCGACCTCGCCGCCGCCATCCGCGAGGCGGGCAGGCATATCGGCCACGTGCATTTCGCCGACTCTAACCGGCAGGCGATGGGCTTCGGCCACACCGATCCCGTGCCGTTGATTGCCGCGCTGCGGGAAATCGGTTACTCCGGCTACCTCTCTGCCGAAACTTTCCCGCTGCCCGATCCCGAGACCGCGGCGCGCCAGACGATTTCCTCCATCCGCTCACTTATCTAACATGAAAACACGCGCACTTGGCAAAACCGGCATCGACCTGCCAATCCTCTCGTTCGGCGCCTCCTCGCTCGGCGCGGAGTTCCGCTCGATCACGCTCGACGAGGCGATGCTTTCGACCAAAACCGCCATCGACCTCGGCATGAACTTCATCGACACCTCGCCCTTCTACGGCCGCGGCATGTCGGAGATCATGCTTGGCCTCGGGCTTAAAGGAATCCCTCGCGACAACTATTTGTTAGGCACCAAGCTGGGCCGCTACTCGGACATCCATTTCGACTTTTCCGCCAAGCGCGTCGAAGAGTCCGTACACGTTTCGCTCCAGCGTCTCGGCACCGATCATCTCGATGTCTTGTTGCTGCACGATGTGGAATTCGTGCCGCTCCCACAGATTTGGGAGGAAACTCTGCCCGCCGTGCTCAAGCTCAAGCAACAGGGAAAAGTCAGGGCCATCGGGTTTTCCTGCTACCCGCTCAAGACCTTCAACACCGTGCTCGATCACGTGGAAGACGACATCGACTGCGTGCTTTGCTACAACCGCTACACGCTGCAAAACACCTCGTTCGTCGATGATCTCCTGCCGCGACTCGAAGCGAAAAACATCGGCGCGATGAACGCCGGCCCGTTCTCCGCCCGGCTCCTCACCAATGCTCCTCTGCCCGACTGGCTCAAGGAGCCCGAGGAAGTCAAAGCCGCTGCTAGAGCCGCCGCCAAACTCTGCGAAAGCCGTGGCGTAGACATCGCCCAGCTGGCCATCCAGTTTTCCTGCGAACATCCCGGCCTTGCCACCACCATCGCCGGCTCCGCGAACCCGGCGAACATCCGCAAGTGGGCGGAGTGGCTGGAGCAACCGATCGACCGCAAATTGCTCGCCGACGTGCAAGCCATCTTCGCAGCTGTCAAAAACCTCGGTCACCTCGAAGGCCTTCCGGAAAACAACTGATGCAAGCGATTCAATTCACCGCGCCCGGGGAGATCCACCTCGTCGATCTGCCAGAGCCGACCGCCCCCGGTCCGGGAGAAGCGCTGGTCCGCACCCACCGCATGGGCATCTGCGGCACCGATCTTGCCTGTTACCTCGGGAAATTCCCGTTTTTCGCCTATCCGCGCACCCCCGGCCATGAGTTGGGACTGGAAGTGGTGGCGGTGGCGGATGACGTGACGAACGTGAAACCCGGCGACAAATGCTCGCTGGAACCCTACGTCAACGATCCCGCATCACCGACCTCGCAGAAGGGTTCATCCAACTGCTGCACCGGCGTGCAGGTCATCGGCGTCCATAACAACGGCGGACTGCGCAAGGGCGTGTTCGCGGTGCCGGCGCGCAAGCTGCATCCCGGCAACGATCTTTCCTACGACCAACTCGCGCTCGTCGAGACGCTGGCGATCGGCTACCACGCCGTGCAGCGCGGCAATCCCCGGCCCGGCGAGACCGTGCTGGTCATCGGCGCGGGCCCCATCGGCCTCGCCTGTTTGGAATTCCTCAAGCTGATGGACGTGAATACCATCGTCATGGACATGGTCCAGAGCCGTCTGGATTTCTGTCAGAAAAACCTCGGCATCCGGCACGCCATCAAATTCCAGCCGGACGGCTCACATCTCGCCGGGCTTGAGGCAATCACCGGCGGCGGGCTGGCCGATGTCGTCATCGACGCCACCGGCAATCACCAGTCGATGTCCACCTGTTTCAACTACGCCGCCTTCACCGGGCGCGTCGTTTACGTCGGCATCACCACTTCCGATCTAACGTTCCCGCACGCAGCGGTTTTCCATCGCCGTGAGATCACGCTGCTCGCCTCGCGCAACGCGCTGCCCGAGGATTTTGACAACATCATCCAGTTGATCCGCGACGGAAAAATCAATACCGATCTCTGGATCACCCACCGCATCGCTTTCGAAGACGTGCCAACGGAGTTTGAAAAATTCACCGATCCAGCACTCGGCGCGATCAAGGCGATCATTGAAGTCCAACCATCCAACCCTTAAAATTCTTAACCACTGATTTCACTGATGACACTGATTTTAAAGAGGCGGAATCCGTAGGTTCTTTAATCGGTAAATCAGTGAAATCAGTGGTCAATTCTTCAATACTGCCATGAAAATCTGTCCTAAATACACCTTCGGCGTCGGCGATCGTTTCGCCAACGGCGCCCATGCCCAACTCGCCGCCTTTATCGAAGCCAGGAAACTCGGCATCGACATCACTCCGGTTTGGAACAAGTCGAACCGCGAGCACAACATCATCGGCTCCGAGCCGAGCCAGACCCGCCAGGCCGCTGACAAGGCGGTGGCCGATCTCGGCTGGACCGGCGACTATCTGTTGGACGCCGACCACATCAACCTAACGACCGTGGACCGCTTCGTCGCGCCCTGCGATTTCTTCACGCTCGACGTCGCCGACGACATCGGAGAGGCCGCCGATCCGGCCGATGTGGAAACGTTCATCGCGAAACATCCCGAGCTGATCGGCACCGTCGCCATCGAAGGCATTTCCGAACCGTTCGAAATCACCCGCGCGGACGTCGAGAAGACGGCGAACCAGTTCCTCAAGGCCACCCAGAAGGCCGCCGCCATCTATCAATACATCGTCGCGGCCAAGGGCGGCGTGGACAACTTCGTGACCGAAGTTTCGATGGACGAAACCGACAGCCCGCAGACGCCGCCGGAAATGTTGATCATCCTTGCGGCGATTGCGGACCAAGGCATCCCGATCCAGACCATCGCGCCGAAGTTCACCGGCCGTTTCAACAAGGGCGTCGATTACGTCGGCGATCCGCTGCAGTTTGAAAAGGAGTTCAACGACGACCTCGCCGTCATCGCGCATGCCGTGAAAACCTACGGCCTGCCCGCCACTCTCAAACTGTCGGTCCATTCCGGCTCCGACAAGTTTTCGATCTATCCGTCTATCAAAAAAGCCATCCAACGCAGCGGAGCCGGGCTTCACCTCAAGACCGCCGGGACGAACTGGCTGGAGGAAATCGTCGGCCTCGCGGAGGCCGGTGGTGACGGACTCGCGCTTGCCAAACAGATTTACGCGAAGGCGCTGGAGAAAAAGGAAGCGCTCTGCGAACCCTACGCCACCGTCATCGATATCAGCGACGCGAAGCTTCCGTCCGCCGAAGAAGTCAACGGCTGGACCAGCACGCAGTTCACCGACGCGCTCCGCCACATTCCGACGAACCCGGGCTACAATGCGGACCTCCGCCAGCTCCTTCACGTCGGATTCAAGATCGCCGCGCAACTCGGCGACAGCTACATCCAGGCGCTCAAGGACAACTCGGAAGTCGTCGCCAAAAACGTCACCGGCAACCTGCTGGAGCGCCACATGAAACCGCTCTTCCTGTGATCGACTCCCATCACCATCTCTGGAACTACAACTCCGCGGAATACGACTGGATTCCGCCCGGAACGCCATTGGCCCAGGACCAGCTCCTCGAACAACTGAACGCCGCGACCTCCGCCGCGGAAGTGGATGGCACGGTGGTGGTGCAGGCGCGCCAAACCCTGGCCGAATCCGACTGGCTGCTCTCCCTGGCAGACCAGTCGGGGATCATCGCCGGTGTCGTCGGCTGGGTGCCGTTGATGGATCCCGAAGTGGGGAATGACCTCGGCCGCCTCGCCGCGCATCCGAAGTTCAGAGCCGTCAGGCACGTGCTCCAAGGCGAGCCGGACAGCTATTTCCTGCGGGATGATTTCCACCGCGGCCTCGCCCTGCTGCCCGATCTCGATCTCCGCTACGATCTGTTACTTTTCCAGCGGCAGCTTCCCGTCGCGATCCAACTCGTCGATCGCCAGCCGGATCTCGGCATCATCATCGATCACCTTGCGAAGCCGGAAATCCGCAAGGGCAGAATCGATCCCGCGTGGCAGGCGGGTATGGCCGAACTCGCGAAACGCGACAACATCCTCGGCGTGAAAATCTCGGGCCTGGTCACCGAAGTGCTGGATCCCGAAATCGACGAGCCCACGCTGCGCGGCTATTTCGACGAAGCACTCGCGCTGTTCGGCGCGGACCGGCTGATGTTCGGCACCGACTGGCCGGTGTGCCTGTTGAGGATCGATTCTTATGCCTGTTGGACGGCGATGGTGCGTCGCTTCGTCGATCATCTATCAGCCACTGAACAGCAGGCGATCCTGCATGACAATGCCGTGCGCTGTTATGATTTGTGAGACCTGACTCGCCGAAAGCACCCGGTTTTGAATACCGCTACGCGTTCACGTTATTCACTTTACTTGAATATCAGGTCAGTCTCACGCCATGACTGACAAAGAAAAGCTCCAACGCCTTTTTGACGCGGCGCTCAAGGACACTTCCGAGTTGAACAAGGCGCCGACCCGGGCGTTTCCTTCGCCTGTCTTCCGGGCGCCTCCCGTGGCGGTGCCCGTCGCTGAGCCGGTGGTGGCACGCGCGCCGGCAGTGGTAGAAAAAGTGGTGGCGGAGGATCTGGTGGTCCCGCTCCCCAAGGCCGGCCTCGACGATGCGACCGCCACCGAACTGGGCCATTTGCTCGATGAGCAGAGGGCACGCTTGAAGCGCCGCCACCTCCGCCAGGCCGTCGCCACACTCGCCGTCTGCCTTGCCCTAACGGGCTTTGGATACGGCTGGTTCGTCCAATCACCCGCACGCGTCGAGGCTCTTCAGGATGCCTCCCTGGAAATCCACTCCGTCGGCGACATCCAGTCGCTGGTGGCGAAATATCAGGCTTCCCTCGACCGCATCGCCGCGCGCTCCCAACAGATTGAACAAGCCACCGCCGCCATGGGCGTGGAATTGGGCAGCGATGCCGAGGAAGATCCCTATTTCGATACGGAAATGCAGGAGATGATGGGAGGCGAAGGCAAGACGGTCGGCCAACGCAACCAAGGCCTCCAACAGAGTTTCGAGCAGGTGAAAAAGGCGAGCGGCGAAAACACCATCCCCGTCTCCAAAGTCAGCGAGGCGGATTCGTTCGAATGGAGCCGCTGAAGTCGACCGAAATCGCCTCGGTTGGCCGTGCTTGGGCGTTGGGACTCAGTCTGACGCATGAGATTTTGGGAAAGCGGTTGCAGGTTCCGTCCGCATTGTTTTAGCTTCGCGGCGTGCACCAGTTGGACATGCAACCTTTCGCCGATGGGGCGGTGATGAACCGGGAATTTTTGCGGGCGGTGTTTCATTCGATGCTGAAAGCCCGCATCCTGGAAAACAAACTCTCCAGCCTCTACAAAGCCGGCAAAATCGTCGGCGGCGTCTATCTCGGGCGCGGCCAGGAGGCGGTCAGCGCGACGCTCGGCACCGCCCTGATCCAGGGCACCGATTTTTTCGCCCCGCTGATCCGCGATCAGGCCGGGCGCACGGCATTTGGCGAGCCGCTCATCGATTGCACCCGCACCTACCTCGGCTCCGCCCAAGGGCCGATGCGCGGACGCGACGGCAACATCCACCGCGGCCGTCCGGAAATGGGCATGCCGGCGATGATTTCCCACCTCGGGGCGCAGGTGCCGGTGGTGGCGGGCATGCTTTTTGCCAAACGCCTGCAAGGCACCCTAACCGGTAGAGTCGGCGCCACCTGCATCGGCGACGGCGCGACTTCCACCGGTGCCTTCCACGAGGGCTTGAATCTGGCGGCGGTCGAGCGGCTGCCCATGGTCGTGATCGTCGGCAACAACCAGTTCGCCTACTCCACGCCCAACCACCGCCAGTTCGCCTGCGCGGATCTGGTGGAAAAGGCGCGCGGCTACGGCATCGGCGGATTTTCGGTGGACGGCACCGACTTGTTAGCCTGTGCTTCGGTCGTCAGCGAGGCGGTCCGGCGCGCGCGCGAAGGCGGCGGGCCGCAGCTGGTAGTGGCGCGGCTGCTGCGTCTATCAGGCCATGGCGAGCATGACGACGGATCCTACGTGCCGGCGGAAATCCGCGGCGGCCACTACGGCCGGGACTGCGTCGAGGTGGCGATGCGCCAACTCGTCGAACACGGAATCGCAACGGTGGATGAGATCCTCGCCTGGCAGGATCAATTCGCCGAAGAAGTGCAGCGCGCCGTGGCCCAGGCCCAACAGGAAGCGCCGCCGGATCCCTACCTCGAAGACTGGACCGCGCTTTCCACCCGTTTTCCGCTGACCGAGTCGGTTTCCCAGCCATTTTTACCGTGAGTGTGACCTACATCGACGCCATCCGCGAAGCGCAGGAAAAGCTCCTGCGCGATGACCCGCGCGTTTTCCTCTACGGCCAGGACATCGCCACTTTCGGCGGCGCGTTCAAGGCCACCAAGGGCCTCGCGGAAATGTTTCCCGGCCGTGTCTTCGATGCGCCGATCTCGGAGGACGCGATGATCGGGCTTGCCGTGGGCGCGGCCATCGAGGGCATGCGGCCGATCGTCGAAATGCAGTTTGCGGATTTTTCATCGCTCGCCTTCAACCAGATCGTCAATCAGGCGGCCACCCACTTTTACCGCACCGGCATGCCGATCCCGATCACCGTGCGCCTGCCCTCCGGCGGCACACCGGGATCAGGTCCGTTCCACAGTCAGAGCATGGAGGGAATCTACGCCCACTACCCGGGGCTGGTCGTCCTCACGCCGGCGACCGTCTCGGACGCCTATCACATGCTGCTGGACGGGGTGGCCCTGGAGGATCCTGTGATTTTCTGCGAGCACAAATTCCTCTACCGCTGGCTCAAGGCGAAGTCGATCAACGGCGATCACCTGCCCATCGGCCAGGCACGCATCATCCGTCCCGGAAAACACGCCACCGTCGTCGCCTACAGCGCGATGGTCCACGAGGCCGTGCGCGCCGCCGACCGACTCCAACAGGACGGCTGGGAAATCGAAGTGGTCGATCTGCGCTCGGTGAAACCGCTCGATCTCGACACGGTGCTGGCCTCCGTCGCCCGCACCGGCCGCCTGCTCGCCCTTGGCGAGGCATTCCCCTGGGGCGGGGTGACCGCCGAGGTCGTTTCGCGCGTTTGCGAAGAAGGCTTCCACTTGTTGGATGCTCCGCCGCAGCGCCTGAACGCCCGGGACACGCCGGTTCCCTATCACCCGAAGCTCTGGGCGGCGCACCGCCCGACGCCGGAATCCATCTGCGAGGCCCTGCGCAAACTGCTCACTTTCTAATTTCAGCATTTCAGCATTTCAGAATTCCAGGTTTCCAGCTTCCATCAAAATGCCAACCGTCCCCATCCTCATGCCCCAACTCGGCGAGTCCATCGCCGAGGCCACCGTCATCCGCCTTGGCATCTCGGTGGGTGACGCCGTCCGCACGGATCAGGAAATCATCGAGGTTGAGACCAACAAGGCGATCATGGGCGTGACGACGCTGTGCGATGGCCTCGTTGCTGAAATCCGTGCCGTCGAAGGCGTTTCCTACTCGGTCGGAACTTTGTTAGGACTGCTCGAGGTCACCGAAGAGGAGGTGATCCGCACCGGCGTCGATACCTTGGAATCGCAGGAAATCAAGCGGACCGCCGCCAGCCATTCCAGCAATCCGGCGCAAGCCGAAGCGAACCTGCATTTCGCGCTCGACGATGACGCCTACGAGGAAGCA
>JBIPMR010000037.1:0-11776 GCA_044369025.1 Luteolibacter sp. | reverse complement strand
CCGGCGTTTGAAAAATCCGGTCCAGCCCGTAAACCAGCAGGAAGGAAAACAACAACCCGATCACCCCGGCCGCGATGGCCTCCATGATCTTCACCCGCCACAAGTGGCGCCGGAAGTCATCCAACTGGAGCCGGAGCGCCTCGGGGATGGCGACTTTGGGTGATGAGTGGGATGGGGGCAACATGGGAAAAAAACCGCTAATCGAATACCGCAGTGGATGAGAGAAACTTCCAGAACTTCATCGCCGCTTCCAGCGGATTCTCGCCGAGAATCGTGGTTCCCACAAGGGTGGTTTTCACCCCCGCGCGTCAAGCCGCTGGCAAATCCGCGCCAGCAACTTTTCCGCGTGGGGCATCGCCGCGCCCGCCGCCCGCGCCCGTTTGAGCGGCTCCTCCCAAATCGGCACCACCTCGACCTCCCGGCCTGCCAGAAAATCGATCATGCTGGACGTGCGGTAAGCTCCCATCGGCCGGGTGCGGTCGATGTTCGCCGCGATCAGCCCATCTTCCAAATCCAAACCCTGCGCCCGCGCGGCCCGCACCACCTCGGTCATCAGGGTGCGGATCTCGCTTTCCATCCCGTCTTGCGCCAGCAGCACGTCGGTGGTCACGCCGCCTTCCGCCACCGACAGGCCGTTGAACGGAATGTTCCAAATCAGCTTCTCCCACTGCGCCTTGCGCAGGTTTTCCACCGCGAACGCTTGGATCTTCGCCGCTTGAAACCGCTTTGAAATCTCCGCCGCACGCCCGGGCTCACCCGCTTGCCACTCGCCGATCGACACCCGCCCGCCGCCAGAATGGCTGACGAGTCCCGGGGCCAGCCGGTTGATGCAGACGAAACAAAGCCCGCCCAGCACCCGCTCCGGGCCGGTGATTTCGACGATGCTCTCGCAGTTCCCCAAACCGTTCTGAAGCGTGAGAACCTGCGTGTCGGCGTGAAGCAACGGCGGCAGAATTTCCGCCAACCGGTCATTCGCCGTCGCCTTCCACGCCACGATCACCAAATCGACCGGCCCGATTTCCGCCGCCGTCCGGAATGCGTTCACCTCCGGCAACTCGAAATCCCCGTGGCTGCTCTCCACCTTCAAGCCGCCCTTGGAAATCGCGGCAAAATCCCCGCGCATCAAAAACCGCACGTCCTCACCCGCCGCCGCGAGCCGGCCACCATAATACAGCCCGATCGCTCCCGAGCCCACAACCGCCACGCTTTGAAAAGTCCAGCTCACTCCGGTGAATCACTCATCCTTGAACCCCTCGGCGCGCCGCCCGTCGATGCAGCGGGTCAGCCAGCGCACCAGTTTTTCAGCCTCCTCGGACTCGTTGCGCATCGAGGTCAGCGCCGCCCAATCGAGGTGCGGGCGGGACTTCGGCGCGGAAATCCGGTTGAACTCGAGCCGCGCCATGATCGCCTCGGTTTCGCGCGGGTGCGCATTCAAAATATTCGCCGGCCGCGGCAAATCCTCCAACGCCTCGGCGGTCAGGCCGAACGAAGTCACGCCCACGCCGAAGGTCGCACTCAGGCGGCGAAGACCGTCGGCCAGCGCCTCATCCTCGATCGGCGCGGCATACACCAGCTCCCCACCCTGCGCCCACATCGAAACAGCCAGGGTTTGGAAAAAATCCTCGCGGTAAGTTTGCAACGACGGCTGGATCCGCAAGCGCGCCGCATGCAGCCGGAACGGGGCGATCCCTAACCGTTGTTTGAAGGCAAGCATCGTTTCATCCAGCGACATCTCTTCGTCCGGCGAGCCGCCGGTCTCCCAGTCGACCAACACCAGCTCGGGATATTTCCACAGATTGCTGATCGGCGACTCCTTGCCGAACGCCTGCCGGAAGGCGAAGGGAAAGCGCCCGTTGATTTCAAAATAACGGGTCACCACCGCGCGGAACTTGCGGATCCGCAGCATCGTGCCGTCCACCATGTCGGAGTCCGCGTGGGTGAGATCGTCGAGCCGCCCCTGCGTCAGCGCCAGCAACTCCTGCGCCCCTGATAGAGCGGGCAGCGGCGCGCTGCGCCGATAGTAGCCCTGGCCCTTTTCCACCTTCGCGATCGGCGAGGCGGGATCGCAGGACATGATCGAAAAATGGTAGCGCAGCGAGGCATCCGAGTAATTGCCGCTCAACTGCAACCGCGTCAGCCGGATCAGCTCGGTCCCCTTGATCGAGTCGGCGGGGTTTCCCGGCAGGAGGATGGGAAGAATATCGGTTAGCTGCTTTCGAAGACTCATGGGTGATCGGGACGACTCTCGCGTTCCCGCCATCCAATTCACCCGCCCCCGGATCATCAAGCCCCAAAAAAAACAGATTTTAAAAATTAACCGGTGCCCGCGACGCTTTTTTGAAGGAAAGCCGGGCAAAGCTTGTCGAACCCGCCAATCCAACCATCCTGCCCCCATGAATTTCAAATCAGTTCTCGTCGCCGCGGCCCTCGCCGCCACCGCCCACGCCCAGCAACCCGACGCCAATGCCATCCTTCAAGGCGCACGACTTTCCGCCACCCTCACCCAACTGGATAGGAACGAGCCACTCAAAGGCAACCTCACCAAAGGCGGGAAAAAAATCCCCATCGCCTTGTTTCTCGACGGCAAAAACATCCAGTTCCAGTTCAATGAAACCAACGGCCCTTGGCGCGTTTTCCACATGCGCCTCGCCGATGACAAATACGACCTGTTTGAAATGATAGCCGGCAAAACCCGCGATTTCCCCGCTGACAAACTCGTCGAACCCATCGCCGGCACTGATCTGACTTACGAAGACCTCGCGCTGCGCTTCTTCTACTGGCCCAACCCGAAACTCGAGGGCGAGGAGGACGTCGGCGGCCAGCCCTGTTATAAACTCCGGATCGACAAACCCAAGAACAGCGCCGGCCGCTACGAAGTGGTTTACGTCTGGGTCCACCGCACGGCCGGAGCCTTCATGAAAATCCGCGGCCACGATAAAAGCGGCGGCCTCGTCAAGGAGTTCCAAGTCGAGGACATCATGAAAGTGGCCAATAACGTTTGGACGCTGCGGAAAATGCAAGTGGCCACCCACGACCCTTCCAACGACCGCCGCATCGCCATCACCGACCTGGTTTTCGACGCCCCGAAAAAACTCGCCCCGCGCGGCCTGCGCTAACCGAACCGCCGTCCGCTTCCGCCATGTGGGTCGATTCGCACAACCACCTGCACGACCCGCGCCTGGGCGATGCGGCGCCGCTCATCGCCGCCATGCGCGCCGCCGGCGTCGGTCGGTGCATCGTCAACGCCACCCGCGAGGACGATTGGGCGGACGTCGAAAAACTCGCTGCCCGCGAGCCGGATTTCGTGCTTCCCGCCTTCGGCATCCACCCGTGGCACGCCCACACCGCCAGATGCGGATGGCAGGAAAATCTCCGCCGCCTGCTGGAACAACACCCGCGCGCCTCCATCGGCGAGTGCGGGCTGGATCAATGGATTTCCCATCCCGCGATCGATGCCCAGCGACCCGTCTTCCTCGCTCAACTGCGGCTCGCCCGCGAGCTCGGCCGCCCGCTCACCATCCATTGCCTCAAAGCCTGGGGCGCGTTGTTCGAGGCCTTTGCGGAAGCTCCCCCACCCTCGCGGTTTCTGATGCATTCCTTCGGCGGCTCGATCGAGACCGCCCGCCGCCTCATTCCGTTAGGCGCGTATTTTTCGTTCTCCGGTTATTTTCTATCCGACCGCAAAGCCGCCGTGCTCGATGTCTTCCGCCAGCTCCCGCCGGACCGGATTCTGTTGGAAACCGACGCGCCCGACATGTTGCCGCCCCCGGATTTCATCACCCACCCTCTGCCGGAAAAGCGCAACCACCCGGCCAACCTCGCCGCCATCGGCCGCGCGCTCGCCGCCGCCCTCGGCATCGAGCCGGAGCGCCTCGCGGATAACTCGGCGCACTGTTTTGGTTTCTGAAATAGGGAGAAGGGGTTTGCAACCCCTTTGCGCAAGCAGGGCGAAGCGATTTCCCGGTCCTCTGCAAAGGGCTTGCAAAGCCCTTCTCCTTATTCCGCATGGAGAAGGGGTTTGCAACCCCTTTGCGCAAGCAGGGCGAAGCGATTTCCCGGTCCTCTGCAAGGGGCTTGCAAAGCCCTTCTCCTTATTCTCCCTGGTTGTTAGTTCATGTTGACGGCGGTCGATGGTTTTGAAAGAAGGAGACGCCATGTTCTTGGACCCTGACAAGAAGATCGACAAGCACCGGGTGAACTTGCCGCACTGGCAGCAGGGTGAAGCCTGGCTGTTCGTCACTTGGCGGCTGGCGGATTCCCTGCCGGAGGCGGTGGTGCGGAAACTCGACGAGCATCGAAATGGATGGATGGCCGCCCACCCGAAGCCGTGGGCCGATGAGGTAAAAAAAGAGCATAACCGGCTCTTCACGCTGGCCTTTGAGTCACTGCTGGATGACGCGCACGGGAGCTGTGTGCTCAGAAATCCTGCATTCTCCGGCATCGTTGCGGATGCCCTGCGGCATTTCCACGGAGACCGCTATGCGCTGGACCGCTTCGTCGTAATGCCGAATCACGTGCATGTGCTTTTTCATCCGCTCGATGAGAACCGGCTGGCGGATATTGTAGGATCATGGAAGCGCTTCACCTCCCGCGAAATCAACAAAGTGTTGGGCCGCGAAGGCGCGCTGTGGCAGAGGGAATACTGGGACCGGCTGGTCCGGAGTGAGCGCCATTTCCAGTGGGTGCGTGACTACATCGACAGGAATCCGGAGCAACTGCCTGCCGGGACCTTCCGGCTCTGGAAATATGGAGAAGGGGTTTGAAACCCCTTTTTCATCAGTCCGGTCTTCAACTCAGCCTCCACAAAGCGGATGCAATCCCCTTGGCGCAAGACTGGCGAAGCGATTTCCCGATCCTCTGGAAAGGGCTTGCAAAGCCCTTCTCCTTATTCCGTCGGCACAGCGAATGGAACCTTGGCGCTCCCCAAGGCCGCCCCCGCAGGAAATGAGCTGGCAAATCACCGTCACAACATTCAATTTGCCGCTATTATGCGTGCGATCATCCAGAGAGTGCTTGAATCGTCGGTGAAAATCGAAGGGCAGGTGGTTTCCAAGATCGGCCCCGGGCTTTTGGTGCTGCTCGGCATCGAGGAGGGCGACGCGGCGGACGACATCGCCTGGCTCAGTGGCAAAATCGCCAGGATGCGGATCTTCGGCGACGCCGAGGGGAAAATGAACCTCTCCATCACCGAACTCGGTGGGGAAATCATCGTCGTCAGCCAATTCACGCTGCACGCCTCGACCAAAAAGGGCAACCGGCCGTCCTTCCTGCGGGCGGCGCCACCGGCGCTTTCCGAACCGCTGTATCAGGAGTTCTGCAGCGCGATGGAGGGCGAAATCGGCATCCCCGTCGGTCGCGGCATCTTCGGGGCCGACATGAAAGTTTCGCTGGTGAATGACGGACCTGTCACCCTTTTGATCGATAGCCGCGCAAGAGAATGAGCATTCTCTTGCATCGCCCGGATCGGCTGCCTAGCCTGCCGCCGCCGTGCCCACTACTGCCATTCTAGCCCTTGAAGATGGACGTTGTTTCGAAGGAACCGCCTTCGGAGCCACCGGAACCACCACCGGTGAAATTTGTTTCAACACCTCCATGACCGGATATCAGGAGGTCATCACCGATCCTTCCTACCGCGGCCAGATCGTCTCGATGACCTATCCGCAGATCGGAAATTACGGGATCAATCCGGAGGACGCCGAGTCCAGCGCACCGCACATCCGCGCCTTCGTCATCGGCGAGCTTTGCGAGGTGCCGTCCAACTGGCGCTCCACCCGGCCCCTCTCCGCCTACCTCGCCGAGCACCAGATTCTCGGAATCGAAGGCATCGACACCCGGGCGCTCACCAAACACCTGCGCTCGCGCGGGGCGATGCGCGCCTGCGTCACCACCGAGCTCGACGCCGAGGCCGCCATCGCCACCGCCAAGGCCTCGCCCTCGATGGAGGGAATGGACTACGTGAAGGAGGTTTCCACCCCGGAATCCTACTTGTGGACGGCGGAATCCCGCGAATGGATCCTGCCGAACCACTCGACCGAGCAACCCGGTCCCTATCAGGAACTTCCGCCCGTCCGCCATCGCATCGTGGCTTACGATTTCGGTTTGAAATACAACATCCTCCGCCGCCTCCGCCAGGCGGGCTTCGAAGTCGAGGTGGTCAATTCACGCACCACCGCTGCCGAAGTCCTGGCGAAAAACCCGGATGGGCTCTTCCTCTCCAACGGCCCCGGCGATCCGGCGGCGCTGGGATACATCCACGAGGAAATCCGCGCGATGATCGGCAAGCTGCCGATTTTCGGCATCTGCCTTGGCAACCAAATCCTCGCCCACGCCTTCGGCGGCAATACCTTCAAGCTGAAATTCGGCCACCGCGGCGGCAACCAGCCGGTCAAGGACCTGCGCAGCGGCCGGATTTCCATCACCTCTCAAAACCACGGTTTCGCGGTGGATCCGGATTCGCTGCCGCCGGAAATCGAGGTCACCCACGTGAACCTCAACGACGGCACCGTGGAAGGCATGCGCCACCGCGAATTGCCGGTCTTCAGCGTGCAATACCACCCGGAAGCCGCCCCCGGCCCGAATGACGCGAGCTACTTCTTCGAAGAATTCGCCGCGCTGATCGATCAATCCAAATCCTAAGACGGGCCGGTCCGCCCGCTCATTTCCATTTCATGAACACCATCATCATCGGTCTCCAATGGGGAGACGAAGGCAAAGGCAAAATCGTCGATTACCTGACCGAGGCCTCGGACGTCGTCATCCGCGGCCAGGGCGGCAACAACGCCGGCCACACGGTCATCGCCAAAGGCAGCAAATACGTGCTGCACCTGCTGCCTTCCGGAATTCTCTGGGACTCGAAAACCAACGTGATCGGCAACGGCGTGGTCATCGACCCGGTCGGACTGGTGCAGGAAATCGAGCGGATCGAAGCGCAAGGCGTCTTGATCAGCCCGGAAAAGCTCCTCATCTCAGACCGCGCGCACGTGGTCCTGCCGATCCACAAGGAGCTCGACGCCGCGCGCGAGGCGGCGCTTGGCGACCAGAAAATCGGCACCACCAAGCGCGGCATCGGCCCGGCCTATGCGGACAAGGTGAACCGCTGCGGCCTGCGCATCGCGGATTTTCTCGATCGGGAATTCACCACGCAGCAAATCACCCGCCGCGTCGCCGAAGCGAATGAGGTGTTGGCCAAATATGATCTAACGATCTTCGATGCGGACCAGGTGATCGAGGAGGTTTACACCGCCTTCGAGCGCCTCCGCCCGCATGTCTCCAACACCATCCCGGTGCTTCACGAGGCTTGGAAATCGGGGAAAAACCTCTTGTTTGAAGGCGCGCAGGGCACCTTGCTCGACATCGATTTCGGCACCTATCCGTTTGTCACCTCCTCCAACACCACCGCCGGCGGCTCCTGCACCGGGTCCGGTTTGCCGCCGACGGCGATTGATGCGGTGATCGGCGTTTGCAAGGCCTACACCACCCGCGTCGGTTCCGGCCCTTTCCCGACCAACGACGAAGGACTCTCCGCCTACCTCCACGGCCTCGGCCGCGAATTCGGCGCGACCACCGGCCGCCCGCGCGGCTGCGGCTGGCTCGACACCGTGCTGCTGCGCTTCGCCTGCATGGTCAACGGCGTCACCGGCTTGGCGGTCACCAACGTCGATGGCCTCGACGAATACGAGACGCTGCAAATTTGCACCGGCTATGACATCGACGGCACCCTCCACGAGCTGCCGCCCGCCGACCGCAAGGCGTGGGACCGCGCGGTGCCGGTTTACGAAACCCTTCCCGGTTGGCAACTCGACACCACCGGCTGCACCAGGTTCGAAGACCTTCCGCCGCAGGCGAAAGCCTATCTCGCCCGTCTCGCGGAACTTTGCGGCGCGCCAATCGCTTTTGTCGGCGTCGGCCCGGACCGCGCGCAGACCCTCGTCGTCTGATAGACCTTATCGATGGCGACACACCCCGAGATCCCCCGCCACGTCGCCATCATCATGGATGGCAACGGGCGCTGGGCGAAAGAGCGCGGGCTGCCCCGCCTCGAAGGCCACCGCTCGGGCGCGGAGTCGGTTAGAGAAGTGATGGAGGCCTGCATCGAGATGGGCGTCGAGTATCTGACACTCTACGCGTTTTCTTCGGAAAACTGGAACCGCCCGGAAACCGAGGTCTCCGCACTGATGTCGCTGCTCAATCGTTTCCTCGACGAAAAAGCCAAGGATCTCGACCGCCAGAACGTCCGTCTGCTGGCCATCGGCCAACTGGAGCGGCTGCCGGAAAAAACCCGGGCGCTGATCCAGCGCATCGAGGCCCGCACCGCAAACCACAAGGCGATGACCCTGGTGCTCGCGCTGTCCTACGGCGGCCGCGAGGAAATCGTCGCCGCCGCCCGCTCGCTGGCCAGCGATGCCGTCACCGGCAAAATCTCGCCTGTGGACATCGACGCGGAACTTTTCGCTTCGCGACTGCAAACCGCCGGCATCCCGGATCCCGACCTGCTTGTCAGAACCTCCGGCGAAATGCGCGTTTCCAATTTCCTGCTCTGGCAGATCAGCTACGCGGAGATCGTGATCGTGAAAAAATTCTGGCCGGATTTCCGCCAGGGGGATCTTTTCGAATGCGTGCAGGAATACCAACGCCGCCACCGCAGGTTCGGCGCGCTCTGACCCCATGGAAAGCGCGCGATCCATTTCGATGCTGCGTTGCGGGCCCGCTGGCTGCGCGGAGGAGACGGATCAGGTCGCGGCGGAGGAGCCGTTGGAAATCCGCCTCGACGGCCATCCGGTGGCGGTGGTGATGCGGACGCCGGGCGACGATTTGGATTTGGTCGCGGGATTTCTGGTGACGGAGGGCATCGTTTCCTCGGTCGCTGATTTGCGGAAAACGGAAACCGCGCCGGAGGAAAACCGCGTCTTGGCCTTTCTCCGTGATGGCGTGAACGTGGACCTCGGGCGCTTGTCGCGGCACCTGTTCAGCGGCTCGTCCTGCGGCCTTTGCGGCAAGGCGACCCTGGAGGCGATCTTCTGCGATTTCCCGCCGATATCGCGGAAGTTGCAGGTCGCGGATGACGTCCTGCTAGATGCGCCGGCAAAACTGCGCGGGGCCCAGAGCGCCTTCGAAACCACCGGCGGCCTGCATGCGGCGGGGATCTTTTCGGCGGCCGGTGAATTGTTAGTTTTGCGCGAGGACATCGGCAGGCACAACGCGGTGGACAAGGTCATCGGCCATGCCTTGCGGAACCGGATCGACCTAACATCCACGTTTCTTCTGGTTTCCGGCAGGGTGTCCTTCGAGATCATGCAGAAGGCGCTGGCCGCGCGGATTCCGCTGATCGCCGCGATTTCCGCGCCGAGTTCGCTGGCGGTGGATTTTGCCAAAGGCTCGGGCCAGAGCTTGATCGGCTTCCTGCGTCCACCAGCTTTCAATCGCTACTCATGAAACGGGCTTTGTGCATCGTCCTCGATTCGGTCGGCTGCGGCGGCGCGCCGGATGCCGCCGAATACGGCGACTCCGGATCCAACACGCTCGGGCACTTGTTCGAACGCATTCCCGGCTTCTCGCTGCCGAACCTGGCGCGCCTGGGTTTGTCCGAGCTGCTGGATCTCCCCTCCGACGCCCGCATCCATCCCGGCGCGTCGTGGGCGAAGCTGACGGAAAAGTCGGCGGGCAAAGACACCACGACCGGCCATTGGGAGCTGATGGGCTGCGGACTGGATGAGGCGTTCGCGACCTTTGAAAAGTTTCCAGCAGAGCTGGTGGCGGAGTTGGAATCACGCGGCGGCGTGGAATTCATCGGCAACCGCGCCGCGTCGGGAACCGAGATCCTAACCGAACTGGGCGGGGAGCATTTTCGCAGCGGCAAGCCGATTCTATACACCAGCGCGGACAGCGTGCTGCAGATCGCCGCGCATGAGGAGCGCTTCGGCCTGGAGCGCTTGTGGGAGCTTTGTAAGACTGCCCGCTTATTGTTAGACGAGCGCGGCATCCGGATCGGCCGGGTGATCGCCCGGCCGTTTCTGGGAGACGCACCGGCGAATTTCAAACGCACGGGCAACCGCCACGACTACTCGCTGATGCCGGGGGAAACGGTCTTGAACCGGTTGCAAGCGGCCGGTGTGCAAACCATCGGCGTCGGGAAAATCGCGGATATTTTCGCCAACTCGGGCATTTCGGAATCGCATCCCACCCAGTCGAATGCCGAGGGCATGGCGGTGATCGCGCGACTCTGGGCCGAACGCCGCGACCAGCCTCATTTCATCTTCGCGAACCTGGTGGACTTCGATTCGCTCTACGGCCACCGCCGCGATCCCGAAGGTTACGCCCAGTGCCTGCGGGAATTCGATGACTGGCTGGGAGGATTTATCGGCAGCATCGGCGAAGGAGAGCGGGTCATTCTAACTGCCGACCACGGCAACGATCCCTATCACCCGGGAACGGATCACACCCGCGAGCAGGTGCCGGTGCTGGCGCTGGGGCGGAAAATCCACGACGGCGGATTTGCAGAGGTGGCGCGGTGGTTGGAAGAACACTTCTGCCTGCGGCCTCGGGTGGTCATCCTCATGGGAGTGGCCGGCTGCGGAAAATCCACCATCGGCGCGCTGCTGGCCACGCGCAACGGCGGGAGGTTTTTCGATGCGGACGCCTTCCATCCGGCGGCTAACATCGCAAAAATGGCGGCCGGCACGCCCTTGGACGACGCTGATCGCAAGCCATGGCTCGCGCGGTTGCGATCCGAGGTGGTCGACACCGCCGCGGCCGGTTCATTGACCGTGCTGGCGTGCTCGGCCTTGAAAAAATCCTACCGCGAACCACTCGGAGTCGGCACACCGGGCGTGGCCTTGATCTATCTGAAAGGCGACCCCGCCACCCTGGCCGGGCGCCTCGCCGAGCGCGCGGGTCACTACATGAAGGCCGGCATGCTGGAAAGCCAGCTGGCCACGCTCGAGGAACCATCATCCGCCGAGGCCATCCGCATCGGCATCGAGTCGGCACCCGGCGAGATCGTCGCCCGGATCGGAAAAGCGCTCGGCTTGGGAAAATAAACAGGGCTTTTCTGTTTGGATTTTCCCCCACAATCGGCAACTTGCCTCCTGTTGCCATGCCACTGCTTGACGTCCGCCATCTGACCACCCGATTCCACACCCGCAACGGCGTCGTCCATGCGGTGGAGGACGTTTCCTTCAGCGTCGATCCCGGACAAACGCTCGGCATCGTCGGGGAATCCGGTTCGGGAAAATCGGTTACCTGTTATTCGCTGCTCGGCCTGATCCCGCAGCCTCCGGGTCGCATCCACCGCGGCGAGGCGATTTTCGACGGGATCGACCTGTTGAAATCCACCGAGAAGCAGCTTCGCCAGATCCGCGGCAAGCGCATCTCGATGATTTTCCAGGACCCGATGACTTCGCTCAATCCGTTCATGAGGGTGAGCGCGCAGTTGACCGAGCCGCTCGCGATTCATGAAAACTGCCACGGCAAGGAAGCGTTGCAGCGCGCCATCGAAGCCCTCACCGAAGTCGGCATCCCGGATGCGGGGAAGCGCATCCATTCCTATCCGCACGAGTTTTCCGGCGGCATGCGCCAGCGGGTGATGATCGCCATGGCCCTGATCACCCGGCCCGAGCTGCTGATTTGCGACGAGCCCACCACCGCCCTCGACGTCACCGTGCAGAAGCAGGTGCTCGACCTGATCCGCGACCGCCAGCAACAACTCGGGACCGCGGTGATTTTCATCACCCACGATCTATCCGTGGTTTCTGAAATGTGCGACCACGTGAATGTGATG
>JBIPMR010000490.1:0-3853 GCA_044369025.1 Luteolibacter sp. | reverse complement strand
GCGGGTGATCACTTCACCCGCCATCACCAGGATTTCCTTGGAGGCGCTGGCGAGGTCCTTGCCCGCCTCGATGGCGGCGAGCGCGGGGAAAAGCCCGGCGGTGCCGACGATCGCGATGAGCACGATATCGGCGTCGGTTAGAGTGGCGAGCTCGGCGAGGCCTTCCGCGCCGAGGTGGATTTTCACGTCGTCTGGCAGCAGCGCGCGGAGGGCGGCCTCCTGGCTGGCATCGTAGAGGGCGACGTGGCGGACTCCGGTTTCGCGGGCTTGGGCGGCGAGTTTTTCGATGCTGCCGGCGGCGGCGAGAGCGATGATTTCGATCTGTTCCGGCAGCTCGCGGGCGACCTTGAGGGCGGAGGTTCCGATCGACCCGGTGGAGCCTAACAAAACAACGCGGCGTTTGCGTGGGGCACTCATGCGGTGGGAAGCAGGACCCACTTCAGATAGAAATAGAGCGCGGGTGCGGTGAAGCAGATGCTGTCGATGAGATCGAGCGAACCGCCGATGCCGGGCAGCATTTTCCCGGAATCCTTGGCATTGAGCGCGCGTTTCACCACGCTTTCCGCGAGGTCGCCGATCACCGCGAGCACCGCAAGCAGGAAGCCGAGGATGGCGACGTGGGACCAATTTTTGAAGAAGAAGAGTTGTCCGGGAAACCAGGCGTAAAGCCCGCAGGCGGCGATCTGGGAGAAGATGAGCGCGCCGCCGAAGCCTTCCCAGGTTTTGCCGGGGCTCACATGCGGGATCATTTTGTGGCGGCCGATCAGCGAGCCGACGATGTAGGCGCCCATGTCGGTGAATTTGGTCACGGCGAGCAGCCAAAGCAGCAGGAAGGCACCGTGCGTCCCCACCACGCCGGGAGTGGCCACGGGGTCGGGCACCATGAAGGTGACACGCGCGGCGAAATTGAAGAGAAACGGGATGTAGAGCAGCCCGCAAGTGGTGATCTCGACGGCGACGAGCGACTCCAGCCCCTGGATCGGCCGGCGGAGTTGGAGGGCGAAGCCGCCGGCGATGGCGATGAAGATGGCGGCGGCGTCGAGTGCGAAGCTGACCTCATTTTCACCGAGAAGAAATCGGCTGTAGAGAATTCCGGTGTAGCCCAGCGCTAACAGGATCCCGAAGCGGGGAAAACAACCTACTCCAGCCCCCCGGAGCATGCGGAAATATTCGACGGTGGCGATGATCGCCAGGGTGCCGGTTAGGCCGAGAAAAGCCCACGAATAACGGCTCATGAAAATGGAGGTCACCAGCGCCCAAAGCAGCAAGGTGCTGGCGCTGCGCCTGGCAAAGACGATCGCTTTCGATTGGGTGGGCGGCATCGGTGAGTCGGCCATCGGCACGCGGATCCAAGACGGCGGCGGGAGTTGTGGCAACTCATTCCCGTGCGTGCCGCGCAACCTTTTTCCCGGCAGATGGTTTCCCCCCCAGACGAGACCGGAAACCGGACTCCAATCTTCAAAACCACCATCCAAGATGAAAACGAAACAATTGCTCACTCTCGCCGCATTGCTCGGCACCTGCGGCTTCGCGTCAGCCCAAGAAAAACCCAAGCGTCCGGATCGTCCGCAACGCGAAGTCCCTGCCGCAATTCTCGAAAAATTCGATGCGGACAAAGATGGCAAACTCTCCCCCGACGAGCGCAAGGCGATGATGGCGGAGCGCGAGGCGGCGATGCTCGCGAAATACGACGCCGACAAGGACGGCAAACTTTCTCCTGAAGAGCGCAAAACGATGCGCGAGGAAATGGAAGCCAGACGCAAGGCGCTCCTTGAAAAATACGACGCCGACAAGGATGGCAAGCTGAGCCCTGAAGAGATCAAAACCGCCCGCGCTGCGGGCGAAGAGATGCCGATGGGACCTGGTCCTGGTGACCGCAAAGCACCACGCGGGCCAAAAGGTCCGGGCGGCAAAAAAGGCCCGGGTGCACCGGATGCCCCGACCGCCGAGTGACCGCCACTCCCTCTGAATGAGTCCACGGCCGCAGACTGGATTTCCGGTCTGCGGTTTTTTTACAGATCCTGCTCGATCGCCTTGAGTGTCAGGAAAAGCTCCTGCCAGCGCTTGAGACGCGGCTCGACGGCGATTTTCTCATGCGCGAGGTGGGTGCGCACGGCACCGAGCGACGACAGATAGTCGTGAAACACGATCCGCAGCGCTTCCTCATAGTCCGAGCGCAGGGTGCTGGCAAAGCCCCCGCAGGTGTCTAGCAGGCGCTTCTGGAAATCCGCCGTGATGGTTTTCCGGGTCAGCAGCGCGGCGACCGCGCCGCCGGTGAGGAAGAGCGCCGCAAGCCCGCAGAGGATCGCCGGCAGCCATGGCAGCCCGAGCGCGCCACAACTGGCACCGGCGGTGGTCAGCACCAGCGTCATGAAGGTGAAGGATTTCAGCGCGACATTGCGCCGCCGCAGTTCCTTGTCGAGCTGGTTGCGGACCTTGAGATTGCCGATCCCCTGGCGCGCGGCGCTGCCTAACCGTAGGACAAACCGCCGCTTGGCGGCTTCCAGGGTTTGATCCAACGGCGCGGGGTCGCCCATGTCCACATTGACGGTTTCCTTGACGCGCCCGACCAACCCGTTCCAGTGGGAGCGGCAGGCGTCGACCACTTCGAGGCCGTCGTTCTCCGCGACCGCCTCCACGGCGGACTGCAGCCGCTCGATGAAAATCGATTCCATCTCCGGCCCGGTCCGGTCGCCCACGAACAGGCGGAAAACCGATGGAATCACCCCCAGGCTGCGGCGCAGTCGTTTGGAAACCCAGACGGCCTCGGTTTCGAAAACCTCGGCCACCCCCGCGAGATGGCGTGGCAGGCGGGTGACGAAGCGCTCGCGGATGTCATCGATTTCGCGTTCGATCGATTCGAGGAAACGGCCCTGCTGATGGAGTTCGCGGGTTTGATCCTCGATGCGGTCCTCGACGGTCCGCAGCGCGGAAGCGGCCTGGGCCCGCCAGGTTTCGAGGGTTTGTCTGCGGGCTGGCGACTCGCAAATACTTTTTGAAATGAAACGTTCCAACGCGGGGTAACCGCTCTTTTTCCACGATTCGACGGAGGTGGGTTGGGCGCGTTTGGCCTCGTAGGCAAGCTTGCCGGAAACCGCGAAGATCGGCGGAACCCGGCCGATGCGTTTTTTCGATAGATCCGCCATGTGGCCGAGGATCACGGTGATGTCCATTTGCTCGCGCTGATCCGCCTGCTGGACAATGAAGACCATGCGCTCCATGGCATCGGCCGGCATCCGGGAAATCAGGTCCCAGGTGGCCGCTCCCCACGGGTTCGACACCGGAAAAACGAACAGCACCAGATCGGCGGTCGGCAGGAATTTCTCGGTGATCTCCTGATGGCTGCGGACGATCGAGTTGGTGCCGGGGGTATCGATGAGATTGAAGTCGCGCAGGAACTCGATGGGCCGGTGGCGCTCCTCCAACACGGGGGTGATCTCGACATCGCGGGCCGGCTTGCCGTAGCGGTACCAATGCACGCGATCCGTTTTCGGCAGAATGTTCACCCGGCAGAGATCGAGGCCGAAGAGTCCGTTGATGAGGGTCGATTTTCCGGCATTCACTTCGCCGCAAACGACAAACAGAAACGGCGCGCCGAGGCCCTGCCGCATTTCGGCGAACGGCAGTTGGTCCTCGAGCCCGGTGCCCGTTTGCACGGCGAGTTCCGCGATGGCGTGCATCAAATCCGCGAGTTGTTCACGCGTCGCGAAGTAGCGCTCGCCGAACTGGATTTCGCTCACGGGATGGGTGGGGGGATTCTCAGATACCGGTTGGCATCGCGGAGGCTTGGGCCGTCGCGACGTCGGTCTTCATCGCCAGCAGTTGGGAAACCGTCACGAAGTTGAACCCGCGG
>JBIPMR010000489.1:0-3855 GCA_044369025.1 Luteolibacter sp. | reverse complement strand
CGGTTTATCCCGGCGCTTTCACCGACCCCGGAAAATGTTGGAGAATCGGCTGCAGGGACTGCTGAACTATCTGAAGCACCGGATCACTAACGTCGCTTCCGCAGGGATGAATTCACTGGTTGCCCGGATCATCGCGAATGTGAGGGGCTGCGGACGTTCGCCGCCCTTCGCATCCGGGTCTTGTTCTTCCTTGGCAAACTCGACCTCTCCATCGCTTGAAGGAACCACCGGATTCCACGGACAGCCGAAGGACTAATTTCTCGAAACTACTTCTTGTGATGAAAAGGATTTCAGTCTATGGATCGTTTTTTTATGAAAACCAAAACTATCTTGCTATTGTCCGCCATGATTGCGGCCGTCGGTTTGGTTGGCTGCGCCTCCGTCGGTTCCTCCAACACCAAGGGCCTGCTCGCCTCCGCCGGCTTCCGCGAGAAGACCCCGGAAACTTCGAAACAAAAGGAACTCTACGCCGCCGCCGAGTCCTACAAGCTCCACCGCATCACCGCCAATGGCAAAACCATCTACGCCTACAAGGACGAGAAAGCCGGCACCGCGCTGGTGGGGAGCGAGTCGAACTATCAGCAATATGAGAAACTCGCCATCCAGCAGCGCATCGCCCAGCAGGAATACCAGGCCGCCGAAATGCGGCGGGACGCCGCATACGCCTGGCACGGGGCCTACGGCTATTCCGTCTACGGCCCGCGGGGCCCCGGTTATGGTTACTATCGGTGACGGGATGCACCTCGATTGCACATGTAAATGGGGTCAGTCGAAGGGGTCAGGCCTTGGATTTACGAGTTTTCCCCGGGAGCCTCCCGCCCTGCCGGATCTTCCGCTGCATGGCGATGGCTCGCCCCACCCGGATGTTCCACTCCCGGCCGTCGCGGGAAGGCGGGCAATCCATCAGAATAGGTGCGCAAAATCATCTGAACTGTGCGCGTTTATCCATAAGATTCGCCTTCATCCCCGCTTATCCTTTGCTGAATGAAAGTATCCAAACCTGCCCATGCATCCATCTGGCTGCTTTTGACTTCTCTGGCACCACTGACATCCGCGGCTCCCGCCCCGGGTTCGTTGCTTCCGGACGGAGCTTCCAAATGGAAACTTACCTGGAGCGACGAGTTTGATGGTCCGGACAGCAAGCTTGAGGAGAAATGGGTCTCCCAGAACGGGCCGAGCGGCCACATCCTGAGCAGCCGCTGGCGCGAAAATGCGAAAGTCTCCGCCGGCACCCTCAAGCTCATCAACAAAAAGGAACAACGCGGCGGCCAGCAATGGACCTCGGGGAATCTCTGGACCAAGGAGCATTTCCAGTATGGCTACTACGAATGCCGCTACCGCTACGCCGCCGCCGAGGGAACGAACAATTCGTTCTGGATCATGACCATGGGCCAACAACCCTCCGGAAAAAAAGCCTTTGAAATTGATATCAACGAAGGCCACTTCCCGAACGAGGTCAACACCAACATCCACAACCATACCGACGTCACCATCGTCAACGGCAGGAAAACCCACCCCAGCTCATCCAAAAGCTTCGCCTTCAAGGAAGGAAACCACAACTTCGCCCGCGACTACCAAACCTACGGGCTCGAATGGACCGAGCAGGAACTCGTCTTCTATTTCAACGGCAGGGAAATCCGCCGCGAGAAGAACGACTTCTGCCACCAGCCGGCCCCCGTCTGGCTGAGCCTCGCCATCATCGGCTGGGGCGGAAAGATCACCGACGCCATCGACGGCACCTTCATGGAGGTGGATTACGTCAGGATCTACCAAGCCCGGCCCGCGAAGCGCGAATAGCCCGACGCGTTGCTAGGGATTCGCGCCATCCATCACCCGCCGGATCATCGCTTCGTCGAGGGCGGCGGCGAAAATATGCACCTCATCCAGCTCCCCACGGAAGAACCTTGCCCCCGGCGGCTCAGGCACCCAGATCGACAGATTACGCCCCAGCCACACCCCGTGCGGATCGGTCGCAGGCTTGGTATCAATGGACCGAATGGATTTCCGGGTGGTCGCTTCGAGCACACCATCCACATACAGCCACACATGCGTCGCCGTCGTCGGCGAACCACCATACATTACGACCGTCAGATGATGCCACTGCCCGTCCCGCAGGTCCGTGCTGCCCACCACCGCGCCGCGGCCAGTGCCGACCCGCAAGGCACCCTGCGGCCCTTCGGAAGCATCCGGGTTGGCCGAAATCTGCCAGGCGCTTCCCCTCCCCTCGACCTTGCCCCAACCGATCATCGCATAGCTTTCGGTCGGCTGATGATCGACGGGGATCCTCGCCCATAGGGAAACCGTGCGCGGTGCCTGGCCGGAAATCCCCTCGAAGCCGCTCTCTGCATAATTCCCAGTTCCATCAAAAGCCAAGCCGCGGCCAAGGCGCCCGTCAATCCGCGTGGCGAGTGCGCCGCTCCCATCCGCCGAGAGCAGGCGCGCACCGGCATTCGCTTCCGCGAGCCCGGCACCCGAATTGAACAAATCATTGCCGCCGCTTTCTTCAAAACTCCAACGGATAAACCCGGGCGACATCCCCGGCAGCGGCGGCAAGTTGGTCACAAACGCCCCGTCATCCGCCGGAATGCGTTCCAACGGACCGGCGCTCAGACGCATCGCCTCATCCTTGTAAAGTGTCACGGGCGTTTCCTTGCTGCCTTTTGGGGAAGCCGTGACCGAGCCATCTAACACATGCACCTCCATCTCCCCGGAACGCTCCACGCTGACGCCGAACTCGGTCCCCAGATCCACCACCCGGCCGCTCGGCCCATCGATGATGAAGCCCTTGCCCCGCGCGTCGCTGACGCGCGCCACCAACCGGCCGAAGTCAAGCCGGGCGCTTTTCGCGCCGGTGATTTCCAGCCGGGCCGGGCCCTCCAGCAAGACGGTGACCCCCGTCTTGAAATCCAAGGCCACCAGACCCGCGGAAATTTCGATGATCCGCCCCGAGCTCAAATGATCGCCCACGGCTTGCCGGTTGCCGCCCGCCCATGCCACCGATTCCGCGCGGGACAAAACCGCCGCATCGCGCGGCAGCATCCGCATGCTGAGAGTGGCGATCAAGGCCACCGCCGCCGCAAGCGCCAGTCCCCTGCTCCAGCGATTGACGAAAATCAAGCGCCGCAGCCGCTTCTCGACGCGCAGCGGCGTGATCGCGCAGTCGGCGTCATCCGCAGCCGCCCCTTGAATCCGGGCGACGACTTCCGCCGTGAACCGCGCCTCGCTGTCGCGCGCGGCAAGCACGGGGCCGGTCAGGCGGTGCAGCGCCACCTCGCGGGCAAAGCGCCGTGCCAGCGCCGGGTCCGCCGCGCAGGCAAGGCTGAGGGCGGAAACCTCGGTCCCGCTGGCCTCGCCTTCCAGCACTCGCGAAATCAATAGGTCTGGATCGATAGGTTCCATCAGATGGTTTGTGAGAGTTTGCCTTCCACGCAGGCGGCCAGCGCGAGCCGCAGACGGTGGAGTTTCATGGTCATGGCGGAATGTTTCTTGCCGGTTTGTTTGCAGATTTCCGCCATGCTGCGGCCTTCCGCATAGCGTGCGATCAGGAGTTCCCGCGCCGTCCTGTCCACTTGCTCGATGCAATCCGCCAAGGCCACCGCCAGCTCGGATTCCGCCTCCGGCGCTTGCTGCGAGGTCGTCTGGAAATCAAGAATTTGCTGCAACGCCTCACTCCCGCCGATCGGCTCCGCCCGGAATTTGCGCAAGTGGTTGCGCAAGTGGTTCTCCGCAATCCCGCGCAGCCACGGGCCGATGGGCCGGGTCAAATCGAAATCCTTCAACCGCTTCCATGCCGTGAGAAAGGTCTCTTGGGCCAAATCCTCGGCCTCGTGTTTCCGACTCAGCCGTGTCAGCAGG
>JBIPMR010000488.1:0-3858 GCA_044369025.1 Luteolibacter sp. | reverse complement strand
CATGAGTGACGTGTTAGTGATCCTTTGCACATTCCCCGAAGCGGAGCAGGCGCGACAAATTGGCACAGCCTTGGTGGAAAGGCAACTCGCAGCCTGCGTCAATCTCATCCCCGCCGTGGAATCGATTTACCGCTGGCAGGGGGAAATCGAAACCTCCGCCGAAATCCTCGCGATTTTCAAAACCACCCGCGCCGTTTTCCCCGCCTTCCAACAAGCGCTCACCGGGCTGCATCCCTACGAAGTCCCCGAAATCATCGCGCTGGATCCAGCCGCCGTCGCCGCGCCCTACCGCAGTTGGCTGCTAGGGCAGGTGAAGGCTTAATGACCGGACGGCGGTGCGGGTGGAGGCCAATCGGTGGCGGCCCTTTGGACTGCGGTGGGAAGCGAAGCGCCACACCGCTTTGGATGATTAGTCAGCCCCGGCCACCATGCCTGCGCGAAGCATCCAAAGCGGTGTCGCCGCTGCGCTCTGCCACCGCACTCCATGCATTGTCCCCTCAAGCGCGAACTTCTCACCCGCCTCGTCGCTTTCAACCACGAGTGCGCCGCCGAGGCCCTCAATACCGTGGCACTTCCGGATCTATCATCTGCGACCAGCGCTCGATCCCGCCGCTCATCGAAAATGCGTTTTCCACGCCGATCGACCGCAAAAACGTCGCCGCCCGCAGCGAGCGCATTCCGTGGTGGCAGTAAACCACCACCCCGCGCTCGTTTCCGGTCGCTAGTATTTCCCGCACGCCGGGGAAAAGCCCGAGCGGGATCCATTCGTTCCCGGCGATTTGGCAAATCGCCAGTTCCTCCTCCTCCCGGCAATCGATCAACCGCGGCCGTTGGTCACGCGGCAAACCCACCCAGGCGGCCACCGATTCCAAAGTCACCTCATGCGTGTCCGCCGGGTCCGGCAGAAATGGAAGGGCCCCGCTCACTCGACAATGACCGGGGTGCCGATTTCGACGTTTTCAAAAAATTTCTCCGACATGTGATGCGGCATCCGGATGCAACCGTGCGACGCCGCATAACCCGGAAGATAGCCGGTGTGCATCCCGATCCCGGCATTGAAACGCATGAAATTGGGCATTGGCGCGTTGTAGAAAATCTCGTTCGGCTGCGGCTTGTCCACCCGGATATCGACGCTGTCGTTGGTCGTCATTCCGGTCGCGGTGTCCTTGAAAACCCCGTAGGCCGAGGATTTGTGGTCCTTGCTCTTCTGGCTGATCTTGTAACGTCCGGCCGGCGTGCCGTGGTCCTCGGTGCCGCTGGAAATCCGCGAAACGCCGACCAATACGCCGCCCTTGTAGAAAAACGCCTTTTGCTGCGCCCGGTTGATTTTGACCAGCGGACTTCCGAGCGCGCTGTCGCCGTCCCAATAGGAAACATCATCCGGAATCGCCGGTGCGGGGTGGTGCGGACCGCCCGAGGTTTGGCGGTGCACCGGCCCGCCGACCCCGGCGAGATAATCCGAGCGACCCGGACCGGATGGCCCGCAGGAACTCAGGGCGACGCTGCCAAGTCCGATGGTTGCCAGATGGATGTGGGAGAGACTGAAAAGCTTCATTTTGCGGCGCAAACTGCACCTGCAACCCCGAACGGTCAAGAAAACTCAAGATTTCCCATCTCCGGGGTCGGTTCCCGCAACAAGACATTTGGGTGGATCTCATCTCGGATTTGAGCTGGAAGCTGGGATGAGGAACACGGGAATTTCGGGTGAATCGTGGCAGAATCGCCCTGCTCCGGCATGCTCCGGAGTCTCCGGCTTGCAGCGGGGGCGTGGCGGCGCGAAGACGCGCCCGGCGAGAAAAGCCTGGAGCGTTGCGCGAGTGCCCCACGATGCCGAGCGTCTGACTGAAAAATCGAAGCTTCGTTTGATTCGTGGTGCCGCAAACTTCGCGATGCCTGGCATCCGCCATTTTTGACAGGCAGAGAGAAGCTCCGCAGTCCCGTTTTTCCGGGAGTCTCCAACATCTTCCACGCAAACGACAATCGAGGGTTCGTCCAAGCGTCTCTGTGTTTTCCGGATAACGCCCCGGGCGAATGTCAGGCTGGCAACCGCCTCGCGCGGCCCGCCTCGACCTGCCGGCCGGATGGCGCAGCGTCACAAATCCACAGAAGTCTGACACGTAGCTTGTCTTGCCGCATCATGGAATCGGCACGATGAATCGTGCCAATCCGCCGGGCGTGACTTGAAAACTCCGCGCTGACGACGCCACCCCGAAATCCATCCCCATGATCGAGAAGAATTCAAAATACCGCCGAGGGTTCACCCTGGTTGAGCTGTTGGTGACCATCACCATCATCGTCGTGCTCGCGGCGATCGTTTTCACCCTCTCGTCGAAAATGATCAACAACGCGCACAAAGCCGTCTGCGTGACCAACCTTCGCGGCGTTGGCAATGCGCTCCAAATTTGTATCAGTGAGAGGAATGGCGTCCTTCCCGGGCCTCTGAACACCGGACAGTCCGCGCTTTTCAGTCCGACCCAGGCCAGACTGCCCGACAAGGGGCGGAGCCTCGTCAACTACATCGGCCCCTACATGGAAGAGATCAAGGATCACGACGCCGAACCCTACATGATCAACAATTATGGCTGCCCGTCGCTGATGAAGAAGGTCCAGGAAAACTCCGTTGCCAAGCCCGCCATCCTCTATCGCCTGGAAGACCGCCAGAACAAACTGATGGATAACGTCACCCCGCGTGCCAACGACATCAGCTATCCCTGGGGTTATGATGCGGCCGCGCGTCCCAAGCGCCTCGATGAGATCAGCCCGCAATCCGCCAGCAAAGTCAGGATGATCACCGAGCAAAACACCACGCTCGGAGTGGGAGGCTGGGTCAACGGCGGCGCTCTCGGACCCGCCCATGGTGCGCAGACCATGGCCATGTTCTGGGACTTTTCGGTGAAGGCGCTCAATCTCTCGCAGTTGTAACGCAAGTCCCAACGGTTTTTTCCCGCCTCCCGCCCTCCCGGCTTTCACGTCCCAAATTGATAATTTTGCAGCCAGCGTCGGAGGTTGCCGAAAGCCCGGCAGTCGCGCTCTCCTATTCGATCACGCGCTATACCCACTCCTGCCGATGCCGCCCATGCATCGATTCGCGCCTGCCATTCCATTCCATTCCATTCCATTCCGATCCCTAAAGACCAAGCGTTTCCCATCAATCCAACTCCCATCCAAACCCATGAAACCTAAATTCACACGCATCGCCCTCGGCGCATCACTGCCGCTCGTTTTTGCCACCTACACCCAGGCGCAGTCCACTTTCACCGGCGGCACCAGCGCCGCCACCCAGTGGGGAACCGCCGCCAACTGGTCGCCTGGCGTGCCGAACGCCATTGACGCGGTCGCCAACCTCAATGGAAACCGAGTCACCGGCATCACCGTGAATGCCGGCGGCACGGGTTACACCGTCGCACCGACTGTTGCGATCACCGGCGGCGGGGGATCCGGTGCCACGGCTACAGCCACCGTTGCGGGCGGCGTGGTGACGGGATTCACCGTCACTAACGCAGGCACCGGCTACACCAGCCAACCTACCGTGACGCTCACTCCTGTCAGTGGCGGATCGGGTGCCACAGCCAACAAGGCCAACATCGGCTATACCGTGGCGGTCTCCGACACCGGCACTGCGGGAACCTATCCCTACACCCTCGGCACTTTGGCCTCTTCCATCGACGGTGGAGCCATGGTGATCGGCGACACGGCAGTCACCACCGATATTCTGAATTTCCAAGCCACCGGCACGCCGGTCATTAACATTCCAAACGCCGGAGCCAGCATTTTCTACTACGCGAATATCCTGGGCAACCAGGGATTGAAAAAGACCGGAGCCGGCCGTTTCACTCTCCGTTTCAATGCCAATCCTCA
>JBIPMR010000487.1:0-3861 GCA_044369025.1 Luteolibacter sp. | reverse complement strand
ATATGAATTCACTCTGGGCGATTCTTGCGGTTTCGGAAGGCTTGCTTAATGAGGCAACAACCCATGAGATCCTCAATCGAGTCCGGCAAATGATTATCAGGCAGGCAACTCCACCGAGGCGGAAGCGGACCTGTCCGCGCAAGGTCCGCCAACCAGTGAGTAATTGGCCAAGATTGATAAGTAATGAATCAAACGAAGGCAGTTATGTGTTTGAGATCATCAGCTTTCCCTAAAGGCATTGCGGTTAATGTCCCAACGGCACAGCTCGTTAAAGCCCGGCACATAGTGCCGGGTTGTCGGCATGGGTATGGGATTTCGTCCTGTAAGGACGGTTCATGCAATGGGCGACGACGGCTTCGGGCATTGGCGTCTCCGCCGCATGAGGCGTCCTTACAGGACGCGCAAATTCCTCAAATCCCGACCCGGCACTGCGTGCCGGGCTGTGATGACCCGCCCCGTTGGGACGAAGAGCGGGAGCTGTGTATAAAGATCCGGGTTGAATCCCACGGCTACCACCACTCAGTCGCGGCGCGACGGGCTCACTCGGCTTTGAGCGCTTCGCGCAGGAACGCCGGGCGGTTGGTGGTGATCGACTGCGCGCCGAGTGTTAGGAACCGCCGCGCGGTTTCCGGTTGGTCCACCGTCCAGCAGTGGTATTCGAAACCGGCGTCGCAGATCTGTTGGATATACCCGGGATCCAGCCGTGCATCGGCGCGGGAGCTGAAGCCATCCGCCTTGATCTCGCGCAGGGTGGCGAGCACCTCGCCGCTCGCCGGATCGAGCGGGGATTCCTTTTTGAACGAGGATAGCCAGCAGGTCTTGAAGCCCGGCACTTGTTTTTCCAACTCGCGGATGACCGGCGCGTGGAAGGAAATGACGACGATCTGGCTGGCGCCGAGGCCGGATTTGGCGATGCCTTTGAGCAGCGCGGGAATGATCTCCGGGCCACATTTCACCTCGATGTAGAATTTCCGCCCGTCCGGCACGGTGGCGGCGACCTCGGCGAAAGTGGGCAGGCGGGTGCCTTTGAAACCGGGCTTGAACCAGGCGCCGGCATCGAGCGCCCGCAGTTCTGCCAGCGTGCTGTCCTTCACGAAGCGCTTGCTGCCGGAGACGCGCGCGGTGTCGTAATCGTGGATGCAGACGATCTCGCCGTCGGCGGTTAGATGGAAGTCGCCTTCGATGGCGTCGGCCCCCTGCTGCCACGCGAGTTCGAAGGCGGGCAGGGTGTTTTCCGGCGCGTCGTGCGAGGCACCGCGGTGGGCGACGATGAACGGCGCGGCGACGGCCGGGGTGGCGGTAAGGGCGAGACAGGCTGCTAGAACGCGATTCATGAGTTTTGTTGTGAGGGGTGAGGGCTGCCTTGCCGCCGTGGGCATGATGGAGGTGGGTCCGGCCGTTTCTGCTAGGCGGTTGGAAAAGTAGGGTTTCACCCCATCGGCGTTGCAGAGATGCGGCCATAGTTTGTGGGACATGAGTTACCAGAGCATCAATCCCTACAACGGCGAACTCGTAAAGAGCTTCGATGAACAAACCGATCAGCAGTTCGACGCGGCCATCACCACCGCGGCAACCTGTTTCGGGACATGGAAGGAGCTGTCCTTCGCCGGGCGCGCGACCATCGTGGCCAAAGCCGCCTTGATCCTGCGCGAGCGTGCGGAGGAATTCGCGCGGCCGGTGACCCTTGAAATGGGCAAACTTTTCGCCGAGTCGGTCGGTGAGGTGATGCTCAGCGCGGACATTCTGGATTACTACGCGAAACACGCCGAGCGCTTCCTCGCGCCGGAGCGGTTGGAGCCGGAATCGGGCGAAGCCGTCATCGAAAGTAGCCCGCTTGGCGTGCTGTTTGGCGTGCAGCCGTGGAATTTCCCGTATTACCAGCTCGCCCGTTTCGCCGCCCCCAATCTGATGGCGGGCAATGTCGTGATGGTGAAACACTCGGGCACCGTGCCTCAATGTGCCATCGCCTTCGAGCAGCTCTGGCTGGATGCCGGAGCGCCGGCGGGCGCCTACACCAATCTGCTCATTTCCCACGATCAGGTGCTCGCCGTGATCGATGATCCCCGGATCCGGGGTGTGGCGCTAACAGGTGGGGTGGCGGCGGCGCGGGGCGTGGCTGAGAGAGCCGGGAAAAACGTCAAAAAATCCACCATGGAGCTGGGCGGCAGTGATGCCTTCATCGTGCTCGAAGACGCCGATCTGGACAAAACCGTCGACTGGGCCGTCTGGGCGAAGATGAACAACATGGGACAATGCTGCATCGCCGGAAAGCGCTTCATCGTCGTCGAAGCCCTGGCGGACCGTTTCCTGGCCAAATTCAAGGCGGCCATGGAAGCGCTCGAAGCGGGCGACCCGATGGACAAGAGCACCACCCTCGGCCCGCTCTCCACCGAGGGCGCTTTGGTGAACCTCGTGAAACAGGTCGACGAAGCCATCGCCCGCGGCGCCACGCTCGTGCTCGGCGGAAAACGCATCGACCGTCCCGGCGCCTTCATGCAGCCGACGATTCTAACCGACATCCAGCCCGACAATCCCGCCTATCGTGAGGAGTTCTTCGGCCCGGTGGCGTTGTTCTTCCGGGTCAAGGACGAGGACGCCGCCATCGCGCTCGCCAACGACTCGGATTATGGCCTGGGCGGCTCCGTTTTCACCCAGGACATCGAACGCGGCAAACGGGTCGCAAGCCGCATCGAGACCGGGATGGTCTTCATCAACCATCCCACCTGGACCGCCGCTGACCTGCCCTTCGGCGGCATCAAGAATTCCGGCTACGGTCGGGAACTCTCCAGCCACGGCATCCACGAGTTCGTGAACAAAAAACTCGTGCGCGTCGCCTCGATCCATGCGCGGGCTTAACTACAAATTTATTCTAACATAATTATGGAAACCAAATCCTACGCCGCCAACTCGGCCACCGCCCCGCTCGCGCCATTCAATCTCGAACGCCGCGCGCCCGGCGGGCATGACGTCCAGATCGAGATCCTCTTTTGCGGCGTCTGCCACTCGGATGTGCACACCGTGCGCGATGAATGGCAGGGCACCACTTACCCCTGCGTGCCGGGGCATGAAATCGTCGGCCGCGTCACCCAGGTCGGAGCGCAGGTGAAAAAATTCAAAGCCGGTGATCTCGCCGGCGTCGGCTGCCTGGTAGACTCCTGCCGCACCTGCGGAAGTTGCGAGGAACACCTGGAACAGTTCTGTGAGAATAAGGCGATTTTCACCTATAACTCTCCCGACAAACACAGCGGCGGCGTGACCTTCGGCGGTTATTCGGAAAGCATCGTGGTGGATGAGGCCTTCGTGCTGCGAATCCCCGCAAACCTCGATCTGGCAGCCACCGCGCCTTTGCTCTGCGCCGGCATCACGACCTATTCACCGCTGCGCCATCACGGGGTCAGCAAGGGGCAAAAAGTCGGTATCGTCGGACTCGGCGGGCTCGGGCACATGGGCGTGAAGCTGGCAAAAGCGATGGGCGCGCATGTCGTGGTTTTCACCACTTCATTGGACAAGGTGGAAGACGCGCTGCGGCTCGGCGCGGATGAAGTCGTCCACTCCAAGGATGCGTCCGCGATGGAAAAGCACCTCAACAGCCTCCACTTCATCCTCGACACCGTGGGCGCCAGACATGACATCAACGCCTACCTCGTGCTGCTCAAACGCGATGGCAATCTCACCCAAGTCGGCGTGGCCCCCGAACCGCTCGAAGTGGATGTCAGCAACCTGATCTTCGGCCGCCGCAACTTCAGCGGATCCCTCATCGGCGGGCTCAAGGAAACCCAGGAGATGCTCGATTTCTGCGGCGAGCACCAGATCACCTCCGACATCGAAATCATCCCGATCCAACAGGTCAATGAAGCCTAC
>JBIPMR010000907.1:0-3868 GCA_044369025.1 Luteolibacter sp. | reverse complement strand
AAGGTCCTTATCAGAAAACTCAGATTCTAGTCGAAGTTTAGCAAAAAGTTATTTCCTTTCTGTAGTGTATAAAGGACATTCTAATATGAAATGCATTTCATCTTCTACTGCTCTCCTACCATCAGTCACCAAATCACAACATCTGCATGATCTAGAAGATCTAGGTACATCCCTATTATAATCAACGTTCAGGTTATGAGCTCTGAGACGAAGTCTAGCTATACAAGTAATATCCTTACGATTATTCAACAGTTTAGTATATGAGGTATAACTGTCGTCATCCAAAGACCGCATCCAGTTCGCATAAGTGACAGACTTGATTCCAACACCCTGATCATCCCCTAGACTCCTAGGATTCATTAACTCAAGGTTCTGCCACTTAATGGCTGTAATTTCAGCAATACTTTTATCAATCACCCCTAGGTCAATCTTGGGCAAAGAGTGGTTATCCATAAGGATATCCGAGAAACGTTCAATGATACCTAATCTCTGCATGCATCTGAGAAAACCATGAGACCAACACTGTTTGATTTTATCTATAACTGCCATCTTAACATTCTCTACCAGAGCTTTTTTCACAAAATCGTCATCCTTACGGATAACTATTTTGTTCCAAAAACCAACACATTGTTTCAACCAATGAGTCCAAGTGGGAGATCTATTAAGTTCATTGAGGACCAGGTTGTTAGAAGTACTATTTCTGACTCCTAGAGCTCTTTTTAAAAACTTAGTATGGATAGTTTCGCATTTACCCACAAGACCTTGAGAGGTATTGATATTACCTAGCCGATCTGTGGCCCACACCTCACAACCGTAATTGAGAATAGGTTGGATTAGTGCACCATAAAGATAACTCACTGTTTTGGCATTGGCAAGATCTATCTCTTTGCATCGTTTCCAAAGTGCGTGAGTTGCTCTATCAGCTGTCGCTAGTTGTTTGTCACCCGCTTCATGTGTGCCACCATTCCTACCATGATCCCCTACAAATAACACTCCCAAGTAGATAAATTCCTTTTTAATAGGAAGTTCCATGTCCTTGAAATACCATTTGTTAGATATTTTCCCATCAAGCAGGTTACTATTGAAAACCACTACTACAGATTTAGTTGTGTTAACCACCATTTTATATGTATTGCAGAAATCTTCTAAATGTTTCAGCATATTCTGTAGACCTTCTGGAGATTCGCTCAAAATGGCTAAGTCATCAGCATATAGAATAACTCTACAAAAGTTATCAGCTATTCTGATACCTTCATCTTCACCACATCTATCAGTAAAATATTTCTCAACTTGGTCTATGAAGAGGCCAAATAGTAAAGGTGACAGATTGTCACCCTGTTTCACTCCAGCTTCTGCAAGGAAAGCTTCGCTTATACTATTACCGACTCGCACTCTCATACGCACTTCTCTATACATGTTCTTCAGGGTGTTCATGTAGTTGCCATGTATGCCCATCTGTTCTAGACAAGTCCAGAGGATATTTCTATTGACACTATCATACGCTTTCCTAAAGTCAATAAAAGCACAATAGACAGGCTTCTTTCTAGATTGGTATACCTCTAGGGTATGACGCAAAATGAAAGCAGCATCTAATGTACTCCTCCCTTGTCTAAAGCCAAACTGACCGACGGCCCGTTTATTGTTAGCTTCAGCCCATTTAGTTCCTCTAGTATTCAGGATCATGGAGAGAATTTTTGGTAGGATAGATCCTACCGCAATCCCTCTATAATTGTCATACTCAGTTAGGGACCCTTTGGATTTAGGTATAGGTGTGATGGCACTGTCTGCACATTGACTAGGATAATCATCAGTCATAATACGGTTAAACAATTTCGTTAGGATAGGGACTAATATATTCTGAGTAGGTGGGAAGAAAGGAAATTTCCCTTTATGATCAGGTCTGATAGGGATGTAAAACTCAGCTGGAATACCGTCAACACCTACGGCTTTGTTACGTTGAAGCTTTAAGAGCTCAGTGTAAACCTCAGCTTCAGTGATCGGGTTGTTGAGATGACTCGCGGCTTCGATATCCGCTTGTGAGATGTCTACAACATCCCATTCACTGGGTTCACTAGATTGAAAGGTACTAGCAAAATATTTCGCCCATTCCTCAACATTCATGAGAGGACACTTACTGTCGTTTCCCTTGTATTGTTTCCAAAACAATCGAGGGTTACTTTTCAGCTTATCAACCAGAGATTTCGCTTTCAAGTCATTGTGTTCTCTACGTAACCGTCGAGTCAGAGTCCGGTACCTAGTTCTAGCTGCGTTCGCAGCATGGCTGTTGGTTCCGGACTCATTTTCGATCCTTCTCAAGTCACTCCTCAAGATCCTACAGTCCTCATTATACCAAGAGTTAACTGGTACACTATATGTACCAGCTTGGGGTTCCTTAGCAACCACCTTCCGGTGCAAAGAGTCAACTTTCAATAGAGATTCCGTAATAATATCATTAAATTGGACATAAGATTCTACAGCGCTGAGGTTCTCATTCCCAATACGTTCTAATCTGCTAGACATTTCATCAGATTTCAGTATGTCAGTGAATGACTCCATAATCTCTGGCCTGAATCTAAATCTCACATTACCGACCTTTGTTTGTTGGTTTTGATTGATTTTCTTTGGGATGATCACTCGTAATGCCACCAGATTATGATCAGTTAAGATACTAACACAGTGAGGGGATGAGACTCTGAGGGAATTCCCTTTTACCGGGGTTCCTTCATCATCAAAAACTAAGTCTGGAGTGGCTATAAAATAGTCAATCAGACTTTTGCCTACACGTCCTCTAGCTGTAAAAGTAGTACTTCCACCGTGTATAGGATGGGAGTCCCCTTTAAGTCTCCCATTCAAAATCACAAGATTATTCTCTTTGCATACATTTAACAGACGTTTACCCATAGAGTTAGCCTTAGTATCACAGGATACTCTCGGGGCGATCTTGTTATTAAGATCCTCGAGGATACCTACATGACTCAGGGATTCAACATTGATACTGGGTCTATCCTCTAATGATCCTGTCCTACTATTCATATCTCCACAAATGATAATCTTACCTAGTTCATCGAACTCTTCAATGTCTGAGTTCAGGCAATTGAAGTGGTCAATGACTTTCAGATTAGAAGTGAGGTGCCTATTAGAGTATTGATGGGGAATGTAGCACCCAGCAAGGAACACTTTTTCATGACCTTTTAAAGTTATTTCTAACCACATAATGCCTAGACTATGGTGCATCCTCTTGACCTTGCAGGAATCAGCTATATCATTATTGATTAACATCACAACACCAGCATGTCTACTATTATCATCTCTTATCATTTGTATAATTTGAAAACCGGGTAATTCACCTATGGGATCCTTCCCGGTTTTAGTGAGACAGATCACATCATAATTAAGTAAAAGAGATTTAAAGCAATCTTTCTCTCTTTTCTTGGTCTTCTTGGTTTCTTCGTCAATGGGGGTATAATCAACATCAGTATCATCATTGATCAATTTTTTGTTTGCGTTGCCATTAATGTTCAATGTGCAGATCCTAAGCATGTCCCTTGCCCCCTATTTGGTTGAGGCGATTGTAGGAGGTGTAAACTCCTTACCCTCTACAAACATTTTATCCCGCCTGAACCAGACATTCTGGTTTCGAGACCCACCGTTCCCGTCAGAGATCATTTTCTGTCTCTCGTTGTTGAAATGAAGCGGGAAGACGAGCCTCTTCCTGCTCATCTCTTCGTTCGACAGTTGGTCGTAGATGCGCACCTCCTTGTTCAGGTGCCTTTTGTTCTTTACAATCAGGAGGGCCTCCATATCAGAACTCACAGTGAAGATGATGGAATAGCCACCATTATTCTTCTCCTTCACAGAGAAAGAAAAT
>JBIPMR010000485.1:0-3870 GCA_044369025.1 Luteolibacter sp. | reverse complement strand
AAAGTTACAAGGGCCAGGGCGGCAAAAAACTCGAAGAAGACCTCAGCTGGCGCGATGCGCCGGTGGAAAAGCGCCTCGAGCACGCGTTGCTCCGCGGCATCGACAAATACATCGACGAGGACACCGAGGAAGCCCGCTTGAAATACGTGCGTCCGCTCAAGGTCATCGAAGGACCGCTGATGGATGGCATGGGCGTCGTCGGCGACCTCTTCGGCGCGGGCAAGATGTTCCTGCCGCAGGTGGTGAAATCCGCGCGCGTCATGAAGAAGGCGGTTGCCTGGCTTTTCCCCTACATGGAAGCCGACAAGGCGGAATACCTCGCCGGCGACATCGCCGCGCTGAAAGCGGAAAATCCCGCCCTAACCGATGACGAGGCGATCAAGCTCGCCGAGCGCGCGCGCTCCGCCGGACGCTTCCTGATCGCCACGGTCAAGGGCGACGTGCATGACATCGGCAAGAACATCGTCGGCGTCGTGCTCTCCTGCAACGGCTTCGAAGTCACCGACATGGGCGTGATGGTCTCCTGCGACAAGATCCTGGCCAAAGCCGTCGAACTCGGCGCGGACATCATCGGCCTATCCGGATTGATCACGCCGTCGCTCGATGAAATGGTCCACGTCGCCAAGGAAATGGAGCGGCTCGGCTTCAAGATTCCGCTGCTCGTCGGCGGCGCCACCACCTCGGCGGCCCACACCGCGATCAAGATCGCCGAACATTATTCCGGGCCGGTCGTGCATGTGTTGGATGCGTCGCGCTCCGTCCCGGTGACCACTTCGTTGCTCTCCAAAGACCAGCGCGACGCCTTCGCCCTGGAGAACCGCGGGAAGCAGCAAAAACTCCGCGACAATTTCCTCGGCGGCCCGAAGAAGGCGACTCTCACGCTCGCCGGAGCGCGCGCCGCCGGCCCGCAATACGACTGGGCGAATTACACGCCGCCGGTCCCGTCCTTCACCGGCACCCGCACCATCAAGAGCCCGTCCTTGCGCGAGCTCGCCAAGTTCATCGACTGGACCCCGTTTTTCCACGCTTGGGAACTCCGCGGCGTATGGGACCGCGAGACGAAAACGCTCAAAACCAAAAACGTCGAAGGCGCGGTCGAAGCCGGCAAACTCTATCAGGACGCGCTGTTCTGGGTGGACCGCATCATCGATGAGAACCGCTGCCATGCCGAGGGCATCTACGGCTTCTTTCCGGCCAACGCCGAGGGCGACGACATCATTGTCTGGACCGATGAAACCCGCAGCGAAGAACGCACCCGTTTCCACAGCCTGCGCCAGCAGCTCAAGAAGGATTCCGGCAAACCGAACGTCGCTCTGGCGGACTGGGTGGCTCCCGTGGCGGCGGTTTCCAACCGCCAAGCCCAACATGCGTTCAAGCCCCCCTTCGCCAAAAGCGCAACCCCGACAGAAAAGGAAACCTGGGGCGATCTCCCGCATTGGTATCGCGAAGGTGCCACCTACGCTGTGACCTTCCGTCTTGCCGATTCGTTTCCCGCATCCGTGCTTCAAAGCTACCGCATCGAGAAGGAGTCACTCACCCGGCAACTTGCGGAAGCGAAGTCGTCGGGCGACGCTGCCAAAGTGGCATCTATCAGCCGGGAACTCGGCTCGCTTTATCGCAATCGGATCGAGGCCGCGCTCGACGAAGGCCAAGGCGAGGCTTGGATGAAGGACGGCCGCATTGCGAAAATCGTCGCCGACAGCATTCTGCACTTCGCGGGAGATCGTTACGATCTTGGTGCCTGGTGTGTGATGCCGAACCACGTGCATATGATCGTTTCTCCCAAGGCTGGCCATGATTTGGCCGGGATTCTGCACAGCATCAAACGCCACAGCGCCAGCGAGGCGAACAAGCTGCTGGGTCGAAGCGGTGCGTTCTGGCAGACCGAGTCTTACGATCACATCATTCGTGATGCGGATGAGTATTGGGATCAGCGGAGTTATGTTTTGGTGAATCCGAAAGCGGCCGGTTTGGTGGATTGGGAGTTTGTGGGGGAGGGGGCTTGGCGGTTGGAAACCGCCGCCACGGCGGACTACATCGGCGGCTTCGTCGTCGGCATCCACGGCGCGCATGAGTTCGCGGAAGAGTTAGACAAGGAAATCGACCCTTACGGCTCGATCATGGTCAAGGCGATCGCCGACCGCTTTGCCGAAGCCTTCGCCGAGTTCCTCCACCACCAGGCGCGCATCGAGTGGGGCTATGAAACCGAGCACGAGCTCACCCATGACCAGCTGATCCATGAAAACTATCAGGGCATCCGTCCCGCGCCGGGATATCCCGCCCAGCCGGATCACACCGAGAAGCCAATCCTGTTTGATTTGTTAGGCGCTTCCGGCGCCACCGGCGTGACGCTCACCGAAAGCTGTGCGATGCATCCGGGCGCGGCGGTGTGCGGCTTGTATTTCTCGCATCCGGAGAGCCACTACTTCGCCCTGTCAGAGCTTCAGAAGGACCAGATCGAAGACTACGCGCGGCGCAAGGGGATGACCTTGGATGAGGCGGAAAAATGGCTGGGGCCGTGGCTGGGTTACGTTTGAGGACCTGAAGAATCACCTCGACGGCTGGCTTTTTCGAGGCAGATTCATGCCACTCTCTCAACTTATGAAATTAAAACTGAAAACATGTTTCGCCCTGGTGGCACTTTACACCTCGGCACTCGCCTTCGCCGGTGGCGAAGGCTGGTCCTCGGATTTCGCGGCCGCGAAAAAAGACGCGGCGGATTCCAAGAAGGACCTGCTCATCGATTTCACAGGTTCCGACTGGTGCGGCTGGTGCATCAAACTGAACAAAGAGGTTTTCAGCCATCAACCGTTCAAGGACGGGGTGAAGGACAAGTTTGTCCTGGTCGAACTCGACTATCCGAAAGACAAATCCAAGTTGTCCGGGGCGACGATCGAGCAAAACGAGAAACTCAAAAATGAATACCAGGTCCGGGGCTACCCCACCATCCTGCTGTGTGACGCCACCGGCAAACCCTACGCCAGGACCGGCTATCAGAAAGACGGTCCCGAATCCTATGTGAAGCACCTCGATGAACTTCGCGCCCGCAAGGATGTCAGGGATGAGGCGTTCAAGGCCGCGGAAAGCGCCTCGGGCGTGGAAAAAGCCAAGGCGCTGGTCGCCGCCCTCAAGGCGATGGACCTGGATGACGCGATGGTTGCCAATTTTTATGGCGACATCGCCGCACAAATCAAAGCCGCCGATCCCAAGGACGAAACCGGTTTCACCAAGGCGGCCGAAGCCAAGGAGCGCATCGGAAAATTCCAGGCGGAATTCTCGGGTCTGGCGCAAAAGGGCGATTTCGATGGCGCGATGGCGTTGCTGGACAAAACCCTCAAGGACGGCGGATTCGATGCGGATGAAACCCAGAAGCTGATGGCCACCCGCGGCATGGTTTTCGCCCAACAGAAAAAATTCGATGAGGCGATCCAGGCGGTGGGCGAGGCCAAGGCCTTCGCACCTGATAGCCAGACCGCAGCCGGGCTGGACGGCTTCATCAAGAAGCTTGAAGAAGCCAAGGCCAAGGAAGCAGGCGGAGCTGAAGAGAAGCCGGCTGCCGAGTGATCTGCCGCCATTTAAAAATTCCAGCGCCACTCCGCCACGCGGGGCGGCGCTTTTTCTTTGGCATCCGCCCGAGCGGACCGGATGATCCCGGCATGCGCCTGTTTTGGTTTTTCCTGATCCTCGCCGTCCCTGTCCTCGGCAGTTGGCTGCTGTGGGGCAGCGCCTGGGAGACGCAATTCACGCTGCAGGGCAGCGTCCGCTGGCTGGAGCGCGCGGGCCCATGGGCGTGGGCGGCGGGAATCCTGATGTTGTTAGGGGACCTGGTGCTGCCGGTGCCGGGCAGCATCGTTCTATCAGCCTTGGGCT
>JBIPMR010000483.1:0-3875 GCA_044369025.1 Luteolibacter sp. | reverse complement strand
GCGGGCTGGAAGCTGATAACGTTAGAAACCCAGCAGTTGACAGCGAGTTGCACGTCGATGGCCGCGCTGTAGGCGACATCGTAGGCGGCGCTGCCGGCGACCGTATGATCCTCTTCGCCCCACTGGGATCCCGGATGCTGCACGTTGCCGATGGCGAGGTCTTCGATTCCGCATTCCGAGATGCGCCCGGAAAGTTTTCTCACTCTTGAGTTGTCGCGCGTGAGGCAGGCGTAGCGCAGTGGAATGTCGATTTCGATCCAGTTTTCCGTGGTGTTCACGGCGGTCACCCAGCGCCGGTAGTTCGCGGGCGCGGGGATATCGATGCTAGGGTTCCAGTAGGCTTGTTGTCCGTGTTCCAGGATCCATGCCTCGGTGAAATCACGGAGCACCTCGATGAGGTTGCCGGGCGCGAAGGAGGACGCGTTGGTGAGATAGATGCGCATGGACGGAGTGGTGACGTCGGCGGCGAATGGAACGGGCAAGGCCTCCGTGGGATTCAAGCCCCGGATGCGGATGGTGGACAAATTCCGCATGGCCACGGTGGTGTTGAGGAGAAAGGTCTGGTCCGGTCCACTGCCGCGCAGGACCACGCCGTTTCCGGATATGCGCAGGATCTCGTTGCCGCCGATGTTAGAAATTCTGAAGGTGCCGGGAGGCAGGCTGACCACGCCGCCGCCGGCCGTTCTCGCCGCGTTGAGCGCGGCCCGGATGGCTGTGGTGCTGTCGGCAGAGCCGGTCGGGTCCGCGCCGTAGGTGGTGACGTCGAAAACCGGTCCTACGACGCGCGGAATGGCGGTTTCGCCCCGCCGGTAGCCGGCGTAGGAGAAGTCCTGGATGAACTTGTCCTGATAGAAAGAAGCCTGTGCGGGTGGCTGCCAGTTTTCCGGATAGAGGACGCTCCGCCACGGGGCGGCCGGACCGGCGGTGAGTGGCACGGCGTCGAGTTCGAATCCGGTGATCCGGAAGGCGGAGGCCGCGACGGCCGTGGTGTTGGCGAAAACGGATGCCACCTCGGCATCGGCGCTGCCGCCATTCACGAGCAGACCCAGGCTGCTCACATCGACCATGGTGTTCGAAGTGCCGGTGATCCGGCGCGAGGGGTCGTTGCGATTGACGATGGTGTATGATTCGTCGCCGCTGACGAACTCGAAGCGGATGCCGGTGAGCTGCCAGGCATGTCCGGGCTCGAGACCGACCGCGTTGATGCCGATCAGGAAGCCCTCGAACGTCTCGATGCCATTGCCGGTGCCACCGCGGACGCCGAGTTTCCCCACGCTGTCGCGGTCGATCAGCGCGTCCGTCACGCGGGCTCCGGAGTCCGAGGCGAGACCGACGGCATCGATGGTGAACGAGAAACTTCGATTCAAGGCGCCGCTGGCGGAGACGCTGCCGGTCACCGAGAAATCCCGGGGCGCCGAGGCGCTGCCCGAGGCATTCACCGCGATGGCGGTGGTCGCCGCCGAGACAGCTTCCGTGCCGACGATGGGATTCAACACGATCCTTGCATCGAGCGGACCCAACGCCGAGGCACAGAGCGCCAGTCCGCTGAGTCTTCGCAGAGCGGACTTGCGGGAGATGCCCAGGGTGCTGACCATTTCCAGGTGAAATTTCAAAGGCGGATGAATTCTCCGGGCGGGTCAATCCGTGAGGAATTTGTGAATCATGCGATGCTGATAGGTCTGGCCCGGACGCAGCACGGGGGATGGGAAAGACGGTTCGTTGGGTGAGTTCGGAAAGCCCTCGCTCTCGAGACAGAGGGCGGTGCGCTTGGCATATTTCACGCCGCCCTTGCCTGCCACGGTGCCGTCGAGGAAGTTTCCGCCATAGAACTGGATGGCGGGTTGGTCGGTGGAGATTTCCATGACCCGGCCGGATGCCGGATGCTTGAGGCGGGCGGCCAACCGGACTCCGGTGCCCTTTTCCAACACCCAGCAATGGTCGTAGCCGCCGCCGAACTTCAGGGCTTCCGTATCGGCATCCACGCGCTCGCCGATGACCCGCGGCTTGGTGAAATCCATGGGCGTGCCGGCCACGGGGGCGAGGACGCCTGTCGGAATCAGGCCGATGTCGGTAGGGAGGAAGTTCGGCGCGGCGAGCATCAGCTCGTGGTCGTTGATGGTGTTGGCAGGGTCACCTGATAGATTCCAATACGAATGATGGACGAGGTTGAGGACAGTCGGTGCGTCGGTGGTGGCGCTTGCCTCCCACTTCAGTTCGTTTTCGTCGTTGAGGGAGTAGGTGACCTTCACATTGAGATTTCCGGGATAACCTTCCTCGCCGTCTTTCGAGAGGTAGGTGAATTCCACGCCGTTGTCCGAGGTGATGCGGCTGGACCAGAGGACTTTGTCGAAGCCTTTCACCCCGCCGTGGAGGTGGCAGGGGATGCCGCCGGGATCGTTGTTGGTGGCGAGGGTGTAGGTCTTGCCATCGAGCGTGAATTTCCCGTCTTTGATGCGGTTTCCGAAGCGGCCGACGCTGGAGCCGAAGTAACTGGTATTGGTCAGCCAGCCATCAAGGGTGTCGTAACCGTGGGTGATGTCCGCGGTTTTTCCGGCTTTGTCGGGCACTTCCATGGAAACGAGGATCGCGCCGTAGTCCATCACGCGGGCTTTGAGCCCGTTTTTGTTGGTGAGGGTGTAGATGTTCACTTCGCGTCCGTCCGGCATCTTGCCGTAGCGCTCTTGTTTGACTTCCGCGGCGAGGCAGTGGCAGGCGGCCATGGCGATGGCGCATGCATGGATGATGGATGTGGGAGTTTTCATAAAGGGTCTGTGGGTTCGGGGATGGGGTATTTAGGGTTGGGTGACTTTGAGGCGGGCAAAACGCCGCTCGACGGTTAGAAGGGCCGGAACGGTGGCCTTGATGGATTGGAGGGTGCCATTGTCGGTGAGGATGCTCTGGGTGACGCCTGCGGTGGACCAAGATCCCGGGTCAAGCGTATCGCTCCACTCGACTCGGAAGATCATGCCGCCGTTGAGCGCGGCATTGCTGCGGGAGTAGGTGACTTCCACGGCGCTCGGGTTGCGGATGGTGCTGAGCGTGACGAATGTGGGGATGATGGGATTCTGGCCGGTGGCAAATTCCAACAGGTTCAACTCGCCATCGCCATTGGCGTCGAAGGTATCGGCGGCGCTGCCGCTGTTCGCCATCGTGCCGAAGTGGGTATTGCGCCAAGTTTGCAAGGCGGTCGGTATGGTGAGGGTGGCGTCGTTTCCATCGCCGCCGAGGTAGCTGACGATCCAGGTGTAGCCGTCTTCGGTGAAGGCGCTGCCTTCCGGTTTTCCAGTGAAGATGCCGCTGATGGCTCCGGCGCTGGTCTTGTTGAGGATGATGAAACTCGTGCCCGCCGGGAGGCCAGGGCCGGCGATGAGATTCAGCGGCCCGCTCAAGGTCACGCTGCCGCCTGCGGTGAGTTTGTCGTATAACGTGCCGGCGGTGGTGCCGTTGATGCGGGTCTGATAGGTGCCGGTGGAGTTCATGCTGAACGCACCGGCGGTGGCGGGTAGCCCGAGCGGGGCGAGCGTGCTGCCGTTCACGGTGAGTGCGCCGGACAGGCTGCCGCTGAGGGCGAGCGTGCCGGTGCTGACGGTGGTGGTGCCGCTGTAGGTGTTGGTGCCGGCGATGGTGAGGGTGTCGGCGGTGGTCTTGGTGAGGCCGGCGGTGCCGTTGATGCTGGCGACGTTGCTCAGGGTGCCGGACTCGACGGCGAGGGTGATGGGCTCGGTGGCGGTGCCGATTTTCTTGCCGCCCATGTTGAGGGCTCCGCCGTTGATTCTAACGGTGGAGGTGGTGCGGGGGGAGGCCGCGTTGCGGATGATGTCGCCGCCGAGGGTGGTCGTGCCACCGGTGAGGTTGAAAGTGGCGGTGACGGTGCC
>JBIPMR010000484.1:0-3875 GCA_044369025.1 Luteolibacter sp. | reverse complement strand
GCCTTACGAGTTCGACCAGTTCATGCCTTTTTCATGCCGCCATTGCCGATAAGCAGCGAACTGCTCGCCCTTGCTCAGCTCGCGCCGCGACGGATCCTCCTTGAGAAAGGTCTCGAAAGCGCCACCCGGGGAAGTTTCCGCCAACGACGGACCGGCCACGGCCGCCTGCGCTTCCACCCGGCTTGGGCCGCCTTGCCGCTCGATCCGCCCCAGCCTGCGGGAAATCCGGAAACTCATGATCAGCAGCAGCCCCAGCAAGCTGAGACAACCCGACAGCAAAAGCACGAGCGTGAGAACGTAAGACGGCACTTCAGGTTCAGGCATGGCCGGAATCTCGGTAAACCGCCGCCGTTTGAGAAGCCCCAAGTGCAATTCAAGCCAATGCCCTCACATGCGCCAACGCCGCCGACGCCAAGCCCGGCGGATGATACCCCCCTTCCAAAACCGACAGCAGCCGCCCTTGGCAACATTTCTCCGCCATCGCCACGCTCCGCCGCGTCATCTCCCCGAAAGTCGCATCATCCCAACGCAAACCGCCGACCGGATCACCCACCCGCGCGTCAAACCCTGCGGAAATCAGCAAAAACTCCGGCTGAAAATCATCGATCGCCGGTCCCACCTTCGCCGTCCACTCCGCCAACGCCACCGCGCCATCCGAATTTCCCGGCAGCGGAATGTTCAGCGTCGTCCCCTCCCCTTCCCCCTGCCCGCGCTCGGTGGCGGGACCGGTGTAGGGGTAAATGTTTTCTTCGTGCAAGGAGATATAAAGTACGCTCGGGTCTTCGAGAAACACCGCTTCCGTCCCGTTTCCGTGGTGCACGTCCCAATCGATGATCGCGATTTTCCCCAGCCCGTGGCGCGACTGCAGATAGCGCGCCGCCACCGCCACGTGATTGAAAATGCAAAACCCCATCCCCCGCGTCGGGGTGGCGTGGTGGCCCGGTGGCCGCACCGCGCAGAAGGCGGAAATGATGTCGCCGCGCATCACCGCATCCGCCACCTCCAACACCGCGCCCGTCGCCTCCAGCGCCACATCATAACTTTCCTCGCAAATCGCCGTGTCCCCCGTCCGCAGCCGATCGGAAAACGTCTCCACATCCCGATACACGAGATCGTGGTAATCATGATCGTGCACCAGAAGGATCTCCGAAACCAACGCCCGCCGCCCGCGCAGCCTCACGAATTCATCCGGCAGTTCCTCCAGCGCCGCCCGCAACACCCGATACCGCTGCGCCGACTCCGGATGATACGGCCCGGTGTCGTGCCGTTCGTAACCCTCACACGCATGCACGCCGATCCGCCTGGTTTTTTCGCTCATCATTCCAATCGTTGGATGTTCTTCCTCTCGAGAAACTTCTGCCGGGATTTCAAAATCGCCGCGACTGGCACCGTGAACGTGCGTTCCTCATCCATCGCCGCGTGCGACTCGCTGCCGCCCACCGCCAGGAACAAGCCGGCCATCGCCCGGTTGTCCGGCATCACGCTGGCCCAGAACTCGGCGATCCCCCGCCGCTTCGCCATCGCCGCCAGCTCGCCCAGCAAAAACCCGGCCACCCCGAGATGCCGCGTCAGCTCGTGCACCACAAACGCCACCTCCGCCCGGTTGCCATCCGCATCCAGATAATAGCGCCCGATCGCCCGCAGCTCCTGCCGCCCATGGTCCTCGGCGAAAATCCCCAGCGCCAAATCCTTCGTCTGGTCCACCGCCGCCAGTTTATAAGCGGATTCGCCCGTCATCCGGTCGCGCAGATAGCCGTAGCGCAGCCTCACGGTTTCCTCGTCGTGCGAGTAGAAAAACTCCTGCAACGCCCGCATGTCGCTCGGATGCAGCGGTCGCAAAAACAGACGCGTGTCCTGGAATTTCACCCACGACGATTCGATCTCCCCCTCGCCCAAGCCGGTTTCCGTCGAGGGCATCGTGAAAAACTTCGGCAGCCACCCGCGTTGTTGCGCGCCCGCCAACAACCCCTCGCGGTGATCCGGATGCGCCACCTCCACCAACCGCGCCACCCGCTCGCGGATGCTGCGCCCGTAAAGACTCGCCACTCCATACTCGGTCACCACGTGATGCACGTCGCCGCGCCCGGTGCAAACCCCGCTGCCTTCCCGCAACCCGGCGACGATCCGCGAGCCACCGTCTTCGTCCGTCGTCGAGGTCAGCGCGATGATCGGACAGCCGTCCTTGCTGCGGCCCGCACCGCGGATGAAATCCTGCAGCGCGCCAATCCCCCCATAAAACCGGTGGCCGCTGGAATCCCTCACCACCTGCCCGGTTAGATCGATCTCCCGCGCGCCGTTGATCGCCACCATCCGCTCGTTGCGCGCGATCCGCTGCGGGTCGTTCACCCAATCGCTCGGATGGAGTTCGAGATCCTCATTGCCATCGACGAACTGATAGAGCCGGCGGCTTCCCAGCACGTGGCTGGCGATGATTTTCCCTGGCCGGTAGTTTTTCATCGAATGGTCCGCCGCGCCGCATTGCACCAGCTCCATCAGCGCGTCGTTGAAAACCCCCGAATGAATCCCGAGGTGGCGGTGTTTTTTCAACGCCCGAACCACCGCTTGCGGGCTGTTGCCCAGCCCCACCTGGATTGTCGAGCCGTCCTCGACCAACTGCGCCGCATAACGCCCGATCCGCGCGTGCCGCTCGTCAAAAACCCCCTTTTCCATCTCCAACAGCGGCGCGGATTTCTCCAGATAGAAACCGATCTTGCGCGTGGCGATCAAACTGTTACCGCAAGTCCGCGGCATCTGCGGGTTGATCTGCGCGATCACCACCCGCGCGCTCTCGGCCGCCGCTTTCACCACGTCCACGCTCAACCCGAACGAACACCAACCCGCCGCATCCGGCGGACTCACCTGGATCAGCGCCACATCGATCGGCAACGGTCCGTTTTTGAAAAGCCCCGCCACTTCCGACATCGCACACGGCGTGTAATCCGCCTGCCCGCGCTCCACCGCCTCGCGCAGCGCGGGTGTCAGGAAAAACGAATTCGTCCGCAGCACCTGCTCGTATTCCGGATCGATCCACGGCGTTTCCCCCAGCCCGTGGATGTGGACGATCTCCACATCCTTGAAATCCGCCGCCCGCGCCAACATCGATTCCACCAGTGCGAACGGCACCGACGCCCCGCCGCCGATGAACACCCGGCTGCCAGGCCGGATCAGCCGTGGCCAGTCGCTGGCTGCGAGGGGCTTCATGAGGTTCGCGTTAGAAATTGCCGTCGCCCGTTTCGTCGAAGTCCATTTCGCGCACGCGTTTTTTGTCACGCTGGTTTTCGACCCGCTTGCGGAGTTGCTCGCGGAGCTCGAGCCCGCCGCGGATCGCCGGGATGACCAAACTCGGCATCGTGCGGTCCGATGTTTCCATCGAAATCGACGCCAGCCCGGTGAGGCGCATCCACCACGAGCGGACCATCTGGGTGTCCTTGACGCGGTAGAGTTCGATCTCATCGATCGTCTGGTTGATGATCCCGCGCGTGATCCGCAGCCGCTCGCTGGTGAGCTCGAAAACCTGGGTGCGGACCGTCAGGTAAGCCCAAACCATCCAGCCGATCGGCAGCACCAGCGCGATGAATGCCGGCGGAAACAACATCCCGCCGATCACAATTCCCACGATCGCGATAATCCCCGCCGTGTAGGAACCGAGATTCAGCCACTGCGAAGGGCTGCCTTTCCAAACCGAGTCTTCAACGGAAACTTGTGTCATGCCCGCACCATGAAGAAATCCGCCAGAGGTTGAAAGTGGAAAGATTCCCCCCTCAAGGAGGGTGGGACTCCGGCCCACCCGCATCCTCCGCAACATCCGTGGCGGCGGTTTCCAACCGCCAAGCCCAACACCAGAAGCCAGAAGCCAGAAGCCAGAAGCCCAAAGC
>JBIPMR010000482.1:0-3877 GCA_044369025.1 Luteolibacter sp. | reverse complement strand
ACGATGGATTTGATATCGATGGTGTCCTTGGCCAACAAGGTGACGCCCCATTCGAATTCATCCAGGCCGGTGGAGCCGGTGATGAGCTGGAGGATGCGGCCGGAATAGGTGCGGCCGACTTTGGCGTGGCCGGCCATCAGTTTGCGGCGGCTTTCGTAATCGAGCGAATACCAGTTGTCGGCGCCGTTGCGGCGTTTGGACATCGGATAGAAACAAATCACCGGCCAGTCGGGCAGGACCGGATAGAGCCGGTGTTTCAGATAGTGGGCCATCCGGTCGTCGAATTCCTTGAGCGCGGTTTCGTATTCCGCCGTGCCTTCGGCCAGGCCTTTTTCACCCACCAGGGTCTCGGCGGCGTATTGCCCGCGGCTGGTGGTGTATTCGGAACTTTCGGTCTGTGAGAGATAGGAATAAACCGGACTGAGGATCTCCGGCCCTAACGAAAGACTGAGTTGTTTTTCATACATGTTCGCCACCTGGAGGTCCGGCGTGAGCAGCATGAAGCCGAGATCCGCCTTCGGGGTGGCGACGGAGAAAATCAACAAATGGGTGTCCGGCGTGGCGCGGATCTCCTGCACCAGTTCGGTGAGGCGGGTCTTGGCCTGGCGCTGTTCATCGTCGCCGTAAAGCGCCCACTGCGCGTGATCGACATGATAGAACAAATGCATGACGTGCCAGCCTTCCCGGGGCACGAGCGGTGTGATTTCTTGAGTGGACATGGAGATGGGATTAGCGGCGGTCGGTGGAGATGTTCATTTCGAAAAGTCGGACGAAGGCATCGTTCGGCGAGTCCGCCGATGGCGCTTCGAGCACTTCGACCGTCCACGGTTTGCTCTCGCCGGTGCGGTAGGCGGCATGCATGCCGACATCGTCGAAGCCGGCGGTGGCGGGGATTTCCAACTTGCTCCCGCCCCGGACCGAGCGGGTCACGATATCGCCGATGGACTCGCCATCCTGGTTTCGGAAAATCACCCGCAGCCCGGCGGTGCCGTCGGCGATTTCCAGGGTGAGGGCGGGTAACAGAATCGTGCCGCGGCGGAAGGTGTCGGAATTCGCCCCGTCCAGGATGGGCTGGCGCCAGTAACTGGCGGCGGATCCAACCGTCAGCTGGCGGCCTTTGATCGGGAAATCATTCGCCGCCGCGCGCGCCGACTCCGTCGGCAGGCCGCTCAGCGAATAAACCACCAGCGCCCCCGCACCCACCAACAGAATCACCAGCAGCGCGACCATGCCCACGCGCTCGATTTTGGTCAGGCTCAAATGCGGCCGCAGGGAAACCGGAGTCGCCCCCTCGCGAGCGACCGATGAGAACTCGTCGGCATCATCCTCCGGCGGAGCGGGTGCCTGCGGGAGAGCCTGCTGAAATTTTTCCGGAGCAACCACGGCCTCCGGGACCGGCTCCACCCGCAACGTCGGCGCGACCGCAGCCGCGCTGTCCTCCCAGTGCGCCAGATCGTCAAAATCATCGCCGGGTTTCGCCGTGCTGGGCAAAGCGCTGGCCGATTGGGCCCGGGTTTTCGCCTTGTTGACGTTGACCTGAATGCGCTCCTGCCCTGCGGCGGGCCGCAGGTGCGAAACCTCCTTGACGGGCAAGACCGACTCGGATCCCTCCGGGTTGGCGGGTTTCAGCGAACTTTTCGCCTCGGGGACAGTCCGTTCGGCGGGCGGTGGCGATTTGGCAGCGGGCGGGTCCGCCGGGTCCAGGTCGTCGAAGGCCCACAAATCCGTTTCGGTCGTGTCTTTGGAAAGGTTTCCCATATTGGGCCGGGACCTCGGAGGAAGGGCTGACCCATCGGAGTTGGAAGGAAGATTGGGTGTCATGTCGGGCGGCGGGATGTGTTTTAAAGTCCGGACTCCATCTTGACCAGTGCGAAAGCCGCTTGCCAAAGTTCCGGAAAAATCCAGTTGCATCGCAAGCCCGGGAGGGCCATCCAAGGGCTTGCAAATCCCTTGACCCGCTATGGCTGACCGAGAAGACAAAAACATTGAAAATGTGCCAGGCAAGTTCTACGTCGATAGCCAATGCATCGACTGCGATCTCTGCCGCGAGACCGCACCGAACAACTTCACCCGCGCCGAAGATGAGGGCTACTCCTATGTTTTCAAACAGCCGGAAAACGACGACGAGGTCGCCCAATGTCGCGAAGCGATGGAAGGATGCCCGGTGGAGGCCATCGGCGAAGACGGCGCGGCCTAAGCGCCCCCGCGCCATGAAGAAAAAACCGCGCCCCGGCAGAATCCGCGAGGAAATCCTGCGGGAATGGCGCGGTGCCGACGAACCGGCAAACCTCAACGCCGGAATTCACCGCGCGGGGAGTTTCATCGCCGCCATCCTCCGGGCCGCCGGTGCCGAAGACGGCCTGAATGAAGACCAAGTCCGCGCGACTTGGAAAGAACTCGCCGGCGACTTCATCGCCCGCCACACCGAGCCGATTTCCGTCAAGGGCGGCCATCTGGTGCTGCGCGTCACCCAGCCCGCACTGCGTTTCCAGCTCGAGCAAATGAAGCCGATGCTGCTCGCCCGCATCCGCAACACCCTCGGCGAAAACCGCATCAAATCCGTCAAATTCACCCTCGGCTAAATCTGAAACGCCGAATTTCAAACTCTCCCTTTCAGCTTTTCAGCCTCTCAGTTTTCAGCATTTACCCCATCATGTTTCGCAATCTCATTTTCGACTGGTCCGGCACCCTGGTGGACGATCTCGGCCCGGTGATCGAGGCGACCAATGCCGTTCTGGCGAAATACCAGATCGCCCCGCTCGACCGCGAGGCGTTCCGCCGCAGCTTCCGCCTGCCCTACCGCGAATTCTACGCCGAGCTGCTCCCGGACATCCCGCTCGACGAGCTCGAATCCCATTTCCGCCCCGCCTTCGACAACGCCGTCACGCCCGTCACCGTGCTGCCCCACGCCCGCCAAAAACTCGAATGGTGCGCCGCCCTCGGCATCCGCTGTTTTGTGCTGACCTCGATGGACACGCTCGCCTTCGAGCGTCAGATGGACGAATTCGGCCTGCGCGGATACTTCGAAGCCACCTACTCCGGCGTCCAGGACAAGCGGGAAATCATCCATGAAATCCTCGAAACCCACCAGCTCATCCCGGCCGAAACCGCCTTCGTCGGCGACATGACCCACGATGTGGAAACCGCCCGCCACGGCGGCGTTTCCTCCATCGCCGTGCTCACCGGTTACAACCACGCCGAAATCCTCGCCGCCGTCCGCCCCGATCTCACCGTGCCCGACCTCGGAGTGCTGCGCACGCTGTTCGACCGCCGCCGCAGTTCCACCCGCCCGATCGCCACCGTCGGCGCGCTGCTCCACGATGGCCATGGCAAAATCCTCGTCGTCCGCACCCACAAATGGGGCCACCGCTGGGGCATCCCCGGCGGCAAAATCGAACGCGGCGAATCCTCGATCGCCGCGCTCCGCCGCGAAATCCGCGAGGAAACCGCGATCGAGCTCGACGACATCGAATTCGCGCTCGTCCAGGATTGCATCGATTCCCCGGAGTTCATGCGCCCCGAGCATTTCCTGCTGATCAACTACGTCGCCCGCGCCCGCAGCACCGCCGTCCAGCTCAACGACGAAGCCGAAGACTTCCTCTGGCTCCCTCCCGCCGACGCCCTCGCCCTCGATCTCAACCAGCCCACCCGCTTCCTCATCATCGATGCCATCGAAAAAAACCTGCTCGGCTCAGGAAGATAGGAAATCCCCCACTCCCCCACTCTCCCACCATGCCCGACACCATCGAGATCCGCCGCCTCAAAATCAGCACCCACATCGGCGTGCCGGAGGACGAACGGGCGGAGCCGCAAACGCTGCTGGTGACGGTGAGCATGACTCCGGACCGGAACTTCGATGGCCTCGCCGATGAAATTT
>JBIPMR010000481.1:0-3878 GCA_044369025.1 Luteolibacter sp. | reverse complement strand
GAGCAAGGATTCAGGCCACAAGGTGTGGGCTTTCAGGTCATGCTAGCCAGCGCGCTGGCCGACAATCCCACGGTGTTGCAGCTTAAGCACCACTTACGTGGAGCAGTGGACAACCCGAACGGCGCGGACTTGTCCCGCATGACAGCAGTGGCCGAGGCACTTTTCCCAGGTGATGCGACGGGACCTACCGCACTGACTGCGCTCATCTCGCTCGGAACGCTCGCCAAGGAGAAAGAGCAGCGGACGCCCGTCCTGGATGCCCGCTACCATCAACTGCTTAGAGGCGTGGAGCCCCCCGGACTTCGATTGACTCGGGGCAACAACAACGACGGTGTCCGTGTGGAACTGATCCCAGAGGTCCTTGATGACAGCCTCGCCCTAGGTCTCTGCCGCGAGTGCGGGCAGCCTTTTGCATTGGGGTATGCGAAGGAGCAACAGCTTGCAGCTTTACCGCTCCAACTGCGCTCCAACCGGTCCGGTGAATACCGCTACCTTCACGCATTCGCTTGGGTTCTTGGCAATCAGTTTGAAGACGGGGAGGTCGGATCCCTTTGGTTGAATACACACAGTGGATTGCTGCACAACGATCCTCCTCAGGACTTTGGATCGATTATAGTGCGCGCCTACCAAGGACCCGGAGACAATGGCTCTCCAGAGTTTATTTCCAACTGCCCCGCATGCAATGAGAGTCAGAAAAACCATTCGGGTTCGCGCTTCGGCATCATCACCCCTTATGAGGCGAGCGGCCCACTGGTTCGCGTGGTGGCTCTTGAAGAACTGGCGCGTCTTTCGGATGAAAGCTCCGATCCGGCAGCTTGCAACCTTCCCGGCTCCGGCCGAAAATTACTCGTCTTTTCAGATTCCCGGAGCGGTGCCGCTACCCTCGCGTGGCGACTCCAAGAATACACTGCAGAAACAACGATGGCACGACTCATCGAAGAGGCGGCGCAGGGCGATCCTGTCGCAGAACTCACAGATGAGCAGGCCCTAGAAGTCACGAATACAAACCCAGCAGATTGGAAATACTTTCTGAAAAATCATCAGATGATGGCTGATAAGCGATCAGAAGTGAAACCTTGTTCACGACTGATCGCTTTTATTCTCGAGACCAAGATCAAAGAGAACAACCTTTCCGGATTACTTTCCGTTTCTCGGGTTCAGGTTAATGACAGTCAAACGGAAACCCCCATTGGCGACCTAAAAACTGTCGACGCGACCCAATACCGTCTCATCGAAGCTCTTTGCAAGAAGGGACGCAACGGCGTCCTACAACGGCGGATTTTGACGCTTACCCACGCCAACCTTCAGAACCTCGAGGTTCCCGGGTTGGACATGGACCCGCCTGAAATGAAAGCACTCCTTAGTGACTTGATTCTTCTGCTACTGCGAAAGATTGAACTCCAAATACCCGAGGGATTCCCCTCGTCCGAGTTAAATCAATACCGCAGCAGATTGAGCGAAGATGGCGGCAACGGCAACATCCCGTTCGCAACCGCAGCTACAAACTCTCTTCTCAACCGCGCCGTCCGGATCTCGTTAGCGCAACACTGTAGTTTCTGGCATAACGATTTGAAAGCTCGCCTAACCGAGCTGACTGCCTCAGGAAGCGCACCAGCTTTAGCTCGCCAGATTGCGATTAATCCTCTTAGTGTCCTTCGCTCTATTGCCCTGACCGTTTGCTCCAATCCTGAAAATTGTTGGATTGAACTGCTAGCCGGGCAAATTCCCCAAGGAAAGCGAAGACCACTCAACAAGGCCTTGGGTGCGATCCGAATTTTTTTCGCGAATAAAGCTCAAGTCCTTCTAAAGCATCTTTGGGGCCCATTTACGAATCCAGGTGGACTACTGGTCGCCGCTGCTGAGCTAGGAACCTTTCAACTGGACCCGCTGCTCCTTGAGATCCTACCCGGAGACGGGGCACGCCAGGCAGGGGAACAAGATGATAGCAATGAGGATGCCGATCTTGCCACACGCAAGATCATCCCACTTCGCGTGGAGGAGCACACGGCCCAAATCGCCACGCAGCGCGGCAGCGCTTACCAGCGGGCCTTTGCCGATGGCAGGGTCAACATCCTTTCGTGCTCCACCACTTTCGAGATGGGGGTTGACCTTGGCGACCTCAACTGCGTCTTCCTGAACGGAATGCCACCGGCAGTCGCCAATTACCGCCAGCGCGCCGGCCGTGCAGGACGCCGACCAGGCTCATCCTCCTACGCACTCACCTTCCTCGGGCAGTCGTCACACGACCGCTACTACTGGGAGCACCCGGGCCAGTTGCTCTTTGGCCCGATGGACGCCCCGAAAATCTACCTCGAGAACCCCATGTTCCGCGCCCGTCACCTCCGGGCTGAGGCGATGCACCATTTCCTCGACTGGCTCGATCGTAACAAAATACATAGCACCCCCACCACCCGGTACGGTGCCAATGGGCAGGAGCAGTCCCCCGGCAATCGAAGACGCAAGTGGGGAAAGACAGGAGACTTTTTCCTGGGTTTCGCGGCCGGCAGAACGGGCCAAGATCGACAACATCCGTTGAAAGAGAAATTTCCTCCACTCGTCAAGGAGCTCCCTGCCTGGCAACAGAGTGAGCAGCAAACACTGCAGGCATATATCCAAAACATTGAGGGTGTTGGAACGCTGGATTACCAAGTCGCGGACGATTTGGTCTGGCAGTTGCTCAGCCAAGATCAGGGCGACCCTGTCATTCAACCCTACGACGCTACCCTGCCTGAGGCTTACCGGCTGCTCGGTGGACCTCACTTTCCGGATCCGGAGCGAAACGAACCTCGACGATGTGAGCTGGAACATCAACTCAAACTGGAGTTTGGCGACCCCAAAAACAATTCTATCGAACGCTACCAGAACCATCTCTTGCACGAGGAAACCGTGAGCTGGCTATCCCGGCGACGAGTCCTGCCCAAATACGGCTTCCCGGTGGATTTAATCAAACTCATTCCAGACAGCAACGACTACCACGGACAAAACGTAAAGATGGACCGCGACCTTCGCATCGGTCTCTACGAGTATGCCCCCAGACAGGTGGTCACGGCAAACAAGCGCCGGTTTGAGTCGGCGATTGCGCTCGTGTTTGAAAACGGACAGATGGTCCAAGCAGGTGGGAATGCCGTGGAAAGGTATTTGTGCAACTCCTGCCATGAGCCGGATTGGAATCCGAATGCCGCAGCGGGCCAGCGATGCCGCTTTTGCGGCGATCATGGCCAGCTTCAGGCGGTCAACCTATGCCGTCCGGATGCCTTCCGATCAAAGATCTCCACCGCCGGTTCGGGCATTACCCAAGAGCGCGGAACTGCGTTGCATATGCATACCGGGGCCTTCAGAACGGGTATTGCCGTGGCCGAAACGGGCCTGATCGCGAAGGAGTCGAACTCGGGAACCATCACATTCATCAATCAAGGGCCCAGACATCAGGGGTTCCAAGCGAAAGACGCCCCCAATTTCTCCCTCTACCACGACATCCGTACTGACATTGCCGGCTGGATGCTGGCACCCGCCCTTTTTGCCAACGGGGGAACACTGCAAGGTTGGTCACAACAAACCCACCAAAACAGGAACCGCCTCAATGCCGCCATGAAATCAGCGCTGCATGCACTTCTCAGGGCAGCGGCACGTGTGAAAGGAATCGAGGATCGTGACCTTGGAGGCATCGTGCAGCCTGGTATCCATCAGAACGGGGAACTGGGTTTCGTCATTTTCGATGAAGCGGACGGTGGTGGAGGTGCCGTGCTCGACTTCGTGCTCACGGGAGATCCCGTCCTGGATGAAAACCGCATGGCACTTGTCCGAAGAGTTCTCGAGCACGCTGCGGACACCTGCGAGAAATGTAGCTGCGGAGGACCTGTCGATGATTCAGCGCCGAT
>JBIPMR010000480.1:0-3879 GCA_044369025.1 Luteolibacter sp. | reverse complement strand
CGGAAAAGTCCTGCAAGCCGCCGATCTCGTTTTCATCACCGACATCTACGCCGCCTCGGAAAAACCGATCAAGGGCGTCTCGGGCGAAACCCTCGTCGAGGCGATGAAACGCCACGGCGACATTCCCGTCACCTCCGTCCCGGACCTCGCCACCGCGCATCACGCGATCGGCCACACGCTCCAGGCCGGCGACCTGCTCATCACCCTCGGTGCCGGAAACGTCCACGAAGCCGGCAGCCGCATCGCCGCCGATCTCAAGGTGCTCGAGGAAATCCGCGGGCTGATGCCGGACGGTGAAATCGACGGCAAACTCTACGAACCGATGAGCCGCCACACCACCATGCTGGTCGGCGGCCCGGCGCAGTATTGGGTGGAGCCGCACAGTTTTTACGGTTTCGCCTTTCTCGTCGATTACTGCCGCGAGCGCGGCATCCCGGTGCGCGTCGTGGGGCGCGGCTCGAATTTGTTAGTCCGCGATGGCGGCATCCGCGGCGCGGTGATCCACCCGGCTGGCGGGGCGTTTTCCGAAGTCACGGTGGACGGAAAGGGCCACGTCACGGCGGGCGCGGGCGTGCGTTTGAAGAAGCTCGCCAGCATCGCGGGAGGCAGCGGCATCGGCGGTTTCGAGTGGATGGAAGGCATCCCCGGCAACGTCGGCGGCGCGCTGCGCATGAATGCCGGCGCGATGGGAGTGGAGATGTTTGATCAAGTGGTGCGCGTCACGTTTCTCGATGAGGACGGCGTCATCCGCACCCGCGAGCGCGCGGAAATCGTTTCCCAATACCGCAATGTCGCGGAGCTCCGCCGGAATTTCGCGCTGCAGGCGGTCTTCAAAGGCAAGGCCGACACCACCGCCAACATCAAGGAGCGCTGGGACGCCTCGCGCGAGAAACGCAAGGCCAGCCAACCCGTCGCCGCGTCCGCCGGCTGCACTTTCAAGAATCCCGAAAACCTGCCGGCCGGCCGCCTGATCGACGTGATGGGCTTGAAAGGCAGCACCTGCGGCCAGGCCGCGGTTTCGGAAGTCCACGGAAATTTCGTCGTCAACACCGGCGGCGCTTCCGCGCTGGAAGTTCTGACGCTGATCGAGTTCATTCAGGAAAAGGCGCGCGACGAGCACCACATCGAACTCGAAACCGAAATCAAAATCCTCGGCGAAGACGAACCCGGTTTCTAAATTCAAAACAAAAATGCTGAGCGGAAAAAAAATCGCAGTGCTGATGGGTGGTCCTGGAGCGGAGCGCGAGGTCTCGCTGGCTTCGGGAAACGCGGTGCTCAAGGCTCTGTTAGGGCTCGGGCTCGATGCCGTCGGAGTGGACGTCACGAGCACCGCCATCGCGCTGCCGGATGATACTGATCTCGCTTTCAATGTGATCCACGGCACTTTCGGCGAGGACGGGCAGCTGCAGGATGCGATGGAAAAACTCGGCGTGCCCTACACCGGCGCCGGTTCCGCCAGCAGCAAGCTCGCCATCCACAAATCCCTCGCCAAACAACAATTTCTAGCAGCTGATGTGCCCACCGCACGCTCCGAAACGCTGACCCTCAGCCCCGGCGTGGTCCCGGATCTAACCATCCAGGCGCCGCTGGTGATCAAGCCGCCGTTGGAAGGCTCGAGCGTCGGCATCCAGATCGTCAAAACCCAGGACGAAGTCCCCGCCGCTTTGCTCAAGGCCGCGGAAAAATACAGCGAGGTGCTCATCGAGGAATTCATCGAGGGCAAGGAACTCACCGTCGCCATTCTCAATGACGTGCCCCTGCCCATCGTCCAGATCACCCCGCCGGACGGCGTGTATGACATGGCCAGCAAATACCCGTGGCTCAGCGGCGCGCAAGGCAGCCAATACCAATGCCCGGCCGACCTCGATTTGGAAACCACCATGGCCGTGCAAGCCGCCGCGCTCGCCGCACACCGCTCGCTCGGCGTGGAAATCTATTCGCGCGTCGATGTGCTGCTGGACTCCCAAAACCGCCCCTTCGTGCTCGAGGTGAACACCATCCCCGGCATGACCGAAACCAGCCTGCTGCCCAAGGCCGCCGCCGCCGTCGGAATTTCCTTCCCTGATTTGTGCAAAACCATCGCCGAACTGTCACTCGAACTCCGCTCCTGACATGTCCAAACGCCACACCAGCAAACCCCGCCGCCGCAAGCGCGCCAACGTGCTCGAAGTCCGCGTCATGTCGCCGCGCATCGCCTGGTTCGGCTTCCTGAAATTCATCGGCAAAATCACCAAAGCCGCCGCCGTGCTCGCCGTGCTTGCCGCCATCGGCTGGGGCGCCTGGCGCGGCATCGAACGCGCGTTCTATCAGAATCCGGACTTCAACCTGCAGGTCATCGACCTCAATCCCAACCCGGCCATTGACGAAGCCGGGCTGGCCGCAATCACCGGCATCGACCTCACCGCCAGCATTTTCAAAATCGACGTGGACGACGTGGTTGCCAGACTCAAGGCCCGCCCGGAAATTGCCGAAGCCTCCGCCCAGCGCCACCTGCCCGGCACCCTGATGGTGCGGGTCGTCGCGCGCATGCCCCGCGCATGGATTTCCTGCACGGAAGCCGGTCTGATGGAGCCGCGCCAGACGGGTGCGATGCTCGTCGATCAGGACGGCATCGCCTACGCCTGCCCCGAGCTGCAACTGGAAATGGCCGCCGGGCTGCCGGTGCTGCGCATTCCGCTGGACGAAAGCCATCCGCTGGCCGCCGGCACCAAGGTCACCCACCCGGATTTGAAACATTGTTTTCGATTGTTGGATTCGGCCTGCAAGGCGGACCCGCAGGCCATCCGCTGGATCGAGTCGGTGCGCCAGGTGAATCCGTGGTCGCTTGAGTTGGTCACCCGCCAGGGCACCGTGGCCACCTTCGGCCTCGGCGATCACGAGCGGCAGATCGCCAATCTCCAGGCATCCATCGATCACTCCAGCGGCAAGGGCTATTCCATCCAGACCATCAATCTCATTCCAAAGCACAACATCCCCATCACCTTGAGAAACGAGCCCACCGCGCCGCGCGCCATCCCCGTCGCCGAGCCCAGCCCGGGAGACGTCCGCAATGACCGCCGCGCCCGGGACCTCGGCATCCTTCTCAATCGCAATTGACCCGAACCCATGGCACGCCGCACAAAAATTCATGTCGGACTCGAAATCGGCACCAGCAAGACCTGCATGGTCGTGGGCGAGGTGAAGGCGGACAGCGCCGTCAAGATCCTCGGCATCGGCGTGACCAAGACCGCGGGTGTTAGAAAGGGCGAGATCTATGACTTCTCACAGGCCCGCGCCTGCCTCAAGGACGCGCTCGCCAGGGCGGAGGACGCCAGCGATGTGGAGATCGGCAGCGTTTTTCTAGCAGTCACCGGCTCGCACATCCAGGGCATCAACCACCGCGGCACCTACCGCCTGCCCGATGGCGAACCCACCGTCACCGCCGAACATGTCGAGGAAGCCCGCACCATCGCCCGCGAGGTGCACATTCCCCACGACCACGTCTATCTGCATCCGATCATCCGCAACTACTGGCTCGACGGCCTCGAGCACTCGACCACTCCGGTCGGGTTGTTCGGCAAAACCGTCGAGGCGGATTTCCACATCGTCCACGGCATCGGCACCCGCATTCAAAACAGCATCAAGCTGGTCCGCGAGATGCCGTTGGAGGTGGATGACATCGTCTTCTCACCCATCGCCACCGCCCAGATGGCGCTCGACCGCGAGCAGCGCGAGCGCGGCGCGCTGGTCATCGACATCGGCGGCGGCACCACCGACTACGCCCTCTATCTGGGAGGCGCGATCACCGCTTCCGGCTGCATCCCGGTCGGCGGCGACCACGTCACCAACGACATCCACCTCGTCACCGGCCTGCCGTTTTCCAAAGCCGAGCGCTTGAAA
>JBIPMR010000479.1:0-3881 GCA_044369025.1 Luteolibacter sp. | reverse complement strand
CACGGGAATCACCAAGACCGGCACCGGAAATCTGATCCTCAACTCTGGCACGGTCAGCAGCTTCACCGGCGGCTTGAATGTCAACGGCGGAACGCTGACACTCGATTACACCAACCTCGACACCCCGACCAACCTTGTTGCCGCCACCAACGCGCTGCAGATCAACAATGGCGCACTCACCATCACCGGCAAGAACGTCGCCGCCGCCACCACTTCGCAGACGTTCGCGAGCACCTCGCTGGACGCGGGACGCAATACAATCAACATCGCCAAGGGCGCGTCGGCCACTTCCGCCACGCTCAATCTCGGTGTGCTCACGGTAAATCCAGGCTCCATCACGGCATTCAGCCCGACCACAGCTTGGACGACCACCGCCTCAGCCACCGAAAGGGTCTTCATCACCGCCGGTGGCAGCGTCCCGACCCTTCCTGGCTCCGGGTCGCTCTATGTCAACGGCTTGTTTCACCGCACCGGCGCTGGGGCGGGAGCTGTCCGTTGGGCTGCGGTGAACTCCAGCGGGCAGCTTCTCGCCGGAACCGCAATTACCAACCTTGTTGCAGGCACCGGTTCCACACCGACAACTCCTGTCCAGTTCCAAGGGGCAGCAAGCCTGACATTAACCAACACTGCGGTAAGCACCTATGGATTATTACTCAATACCACGTCCAATGGACTTACCCTCACACTGGCTGCCAACGGCACTTACACCCTGAATTCGATTCTTCAGCAGCAGTCGGCCAACGCAGTGACCATTGCACCAGGAACAGGCACCAGCAATCTCATCATCGGCTCCGAAAGGAACTTGGTGATCAACATGGACAACAGCGCCGGCGTAACCATCACTGCCCCCATTGCCAACAATGGCGGCGGAGCCTCTAGCGTAACCATTGCCAGCACGGCACCCACCGGCACCACCCCCGGAAGCGTCTCCTTCGGCGGCGCAAACTCCTACACGGGACCCACTTACATCGCCAACGGCGCGCTATCGCTCACCAACGCGACCGCTCTCGGCGGCAACAACCCGGGGGTGAACGGAACCAGCGGGATCACGATCAACGCGGGTGCCGTTCTCTCATCGGCCCGTGGCGGAACCAACCCAAGCACCACCATCTCCGCCCCGATCACCCTCGGTGCCGGCGGAAACACCACCTTGCGCATTGGACAAGGATTGGGCAGCAACACCCACACCTTCAACATCAACGGCGCCATCGGCGGCACGACCACGAACCTGGTTTTCACCACCACCACCAACTCCTTCAACAATGGCAGTTCGGTGTTCGTCCTGGGTGCCGCCGGCAGCTACACCGGCAACACCACCATCACCACCGGCAACGGGGGCAACAACCCGGTGACCGTTCGGAGTGGAATCGCCAACGCCTTGCCAGCCACCACGGTACTGACCATGACCGGGGGTAGCGGTGGCGGCAGCGGCCGGTTTTTGACCTTTGACCTGAATGGCAACGACCAGACGCTGGCCGGCTTGACCCATACGCTCACCATACCTGACGACAGACAATATCGTGTGTCCTCGACTGGCGCCGCCACGCTGACGATCAACAACTCCGCGGACTTCTCCTTCGGCGGATCGACCAAGGATGCTGATGTTGCCCCCACCGCCAACCCCGGCAGCGTCACGAGCGCTCAAATCACCGGTGCCATCTCCTTGGTGAAGGACGGAGCGGGCACCTTTACCTTGGGCGGCACCCTGACGAATGGTGCCACGGCGTTAGGTAATGCCTTCACCGGCTCCACCAAGATCCTCGGCGGCATCCTGGTGTTGGGTCAAACCAACTCGATCCAGAACAGCGCCTTCGACACGGCAGGTAGCGCCTTAGGCACTGCGAGCGATGGTCTCCGGACCACTGTGACCACCCTGACCCTCGGCGGCCTCACCGGTGGCAATGACTTCTCCAGTCGCTTCACCACCACCGCCGGCGGTTACGCCGACCTCACCGCTCTTACGCTCAATCCCGGAACCGGAGTTACCAACAGCTACTCTGGCGACATCGGTAATGGCAGCGGCAGCATGATCCTGACCAAAACCACAACGGGCAAACAGGTCTTCACCGTCGCCCAGACTTACATGGGCAATACGAACGTCAATGGCGGAACCTTGCAGTTGAGCGGATCCGGCCAGTTGGGTAGCGGCACTTATAATGCCAATGTCTCCATCGCCAATACGGCACTTTTGCAATACAGCAGCACGGTGAATCAGACCCTGGGTGGTGTGATCAGCGGCCTAGGAGCGATCACCAAGGACACCGGCACTGCGAGCACGCTGACTCTCTCCGGAGATAACACCTACACCGGCAGCACCACGGTCAGCGCAGGCACGCTGCTCATCAACGGCAACTCCAGCACCGCGACCGGTGCGGTGAATGTCAACGGCGGCACCCTTGGCGGCACCGGCCGCAGCGGCGCTGCGGTCACCGTGGCTGCCACAGCAACCCTTTCACCAGGTGCAAGCATTGAGAGTCTCGACGTCGCCTCTCTCACCATGGCATCCAATTCGATCTTCGCCTACGAAGTCGCGGACAACACTTCGACCGGTGCGGACTTGCTGGCGTCCCGCACCATGCTCTCGCTCGCGGGCGCGACCCTCGGCCTCGACCCTGCCTCGCTCGCCGCCCTAGGTGGTGGAGGATGGACTCTTGGCAACAAGCTCACACTTATCAGCTATCTCGGAGCAGACGTCACCTCCGGCTTCACCGACTATGTTGACGACACCAACTATACCTTTGGTTCGAATCTATGGAGGTTCAATTACAACGACACCGTCGCGGGTAACAACTTCGGCGCTGACGCCGTCGCTGGCGGCCAAGATCGCTTTGTGACCATTACCGTTGTGCCCGAACCAGACGCCGCCGCCTTGCTCGGTGCGCTGGGGGCTTTGGCCCTGCTGCGCCGCCGCCGCTGAAACACCGCCCGGACCCCGGCCTGGCGCCTTGGAGCCTCTCTGAAAACCAAAGCTTCGTAAGCTTCGTCGGGTCCGTGGTTCCAAAAACGACCCGGTGCCTGGCATCCGCCATATCTAACTGTTACTAGGGAGGTGGGGTGAACAGGTTCCCGGCGGATCGTCGATACCGACGCTCATCCGCCGCCGCCCGCCGCCTCCGCGCGGGGCCCGGCCCCTGCCTCTCACCCGTTTGGGGGATAGCCCCTCACCCGGTCGTGGGATGGACAAATGAGTCTTCGATGGCATTCTCATGCATTCGATTTTTGAACTGGGAATTATCTCGCAGGCGTCTGCCTCAAGCCCTCTTCGGAGACAATCCATCCCACACATCCAGAATCCGGAAAACCCACACAACCCTAAATCCCATGAAACCCCGCCATTCCACAACGTTCCGTTCCCACTCCACCATCGCCATCGCCTTCTCGGTGGCATTGGTCACCCACTTCGCCGCGGTCTCCGCCTCTGCCGTGACCTATTATTGGGATAATGATGGAGCCACCGCAGGCTTCGGCACAGCATCCGGAACTTGGGCCGCACCCACTACTGGCGATGCCATGCAAGGCTGGAGCACCAGCGCGACCGGCGAATTGGTTCCCGGCGACGTCACCACCACCACCGCGGACGTCCTCAACTTCGGCATCACCGCCACGGGTCTTGCCACCGGGTCCATCACCGTCAGCGGCACGGTGGATGCCAACAAACTGACTTTTGCCACCGGCTCCGGTGCCATCACTCTCTCCGGCGGCAACATCGCGCTGGGTGGCACGGCTCCCGCCATCACCATCAATAAAACCGGGCAGATCCTCGGCTCCGCCTTCACACTCAACGCCAACACTTCGTTGGTGGCTGGAGTCAATGGAGCTTCCATCGCTTCCGTGAACGGGGCAATCGGCGGCACCGGTAATTTGACCATCACCACCGCGAG